>JBMYRC010000058.1:0-24074 GCA_049601975.1 Alphaproteobacteria bacterium
TTTGAGGAAATGGACAACGTGTTAAATCTGATTTCGAATTTGAAATCTGACATTTCCCGCGCTTCTGATGTGCGGGTGCTGGGGCGTGTTAAAGCCGTACAGGGAATGCTGGTCGAAGTCGGTGGCGTCCAGTCTTTCTTGTCGGTTGGCGACCGTTGCACGCTAATCGGGCGCAAAGGCGAAAAGGTGACCTGCGAAGTCGTGGGGTTCCGAGATGACCGCGCGCTTGCAATGCCGTTTGGTTCGCTTGATGGTATTGGTTTAGGTTCGGTTGCGGAGGTCGGGGAAAGCAATTCCGTCGCTTATCCCGACGAAGGTTGGCTAGGGCGTGTTGTGAATGCGTTCGGAGAGCCACTTGACGGTAAGGGCCAACTCAGCCGCGGTGATGTGGCGTATCGGGTGAAACGTCCCCCCCCACCAGCCCACGCGCGCGGGCGTGTAGACGGGAAGATCGACCTCGGCATTAAATCTTTGAATGCGTTTGTTACATGTTGTCGCGGACAACGCATGGGGATTTTCTCTGCCTCCGGTGTTGGCAAGTCGATCTTGATGTCGATGTTGGCGCGGTACTCGCACGCCGATGTAATTGTGATTGGGTTGGTCGGAGAACGTGGGCGCGAGGTAAAAGAGTTTCTCGAACAGGATTTGGGTGAGGAAGGACTGGCGCGGTCCGTCTTGGTGGTCGCGACGTCGGACGAATCGCCGTTGATGCGCCGTCAGGCTGCCTATATGACGATGACGGTGGCCGAGTACTTTCGCGATCAAGGTCGTGATGTCTTGTGCTTGATGGATAGCGTCACGCGCTTCGCCATGGCTCAACGGGAAATTGGACTTTCCGCCGGCGAACCACCCGCCAGCAAAGGGTATACGCCGACGGTATTTGGTGAACTTCCAAAACTTTTGGAGCGGGCCGGTCCCGGAACGGGAGAGGGTACAATTACCGCGATGTTCGCAGTCCTGGTGGAAGGGGACGACCACAATGAGCCGATTTCGGATGCGGTGCGAGGAATTGTCGACGGGCATATCGTTCTTGACCGAGCAATCGCGCAACGCAACCGCTATCCGGCCATCAATATTCTTCGGAGTGTGTCGCGTACAATGCCGGATTGTAATTCGGAAGAACAGAATGCTTTGATCAATCACGCTCGATCGCTAATGGTGACATACGAAGATATGGCGGAACTGATTCGTCTTGGCGCATACCGCAGTGGTAGTGATCCTGTAGTCGATGAGGCCATCAAATTTTACGGTGCTTTGGAAGGTTTTCTCTCGCAGGGGAAAATGGAAGCCTTTACGCTTGAGGAGAGTTACGCGAGCCTAGGCGCCATATTTGGTCAAGAATCAAAATGAGTGTGATCGAGAAATTAATTAGGTTTCATAAATTCGACTTGGATGAGAAGCGGCGAATTTTACGCGAATTGGAAGAACAGGAATCGCGTATTCAGGAGGCGCTAGACCGTATCAATCAGGAGGTCGAATCCGAGCAAGCTTTTGCTCGGGGAACAGCAGATTTCGCACCTTATTACGGGGGATATGCAACGCGAACAAAGGGACGTCGCGAAGCCCTCGAAGCGGAACTAGGCAAAGCCCATGGAGAAGTTGAAGACGCGCGCGAGATCGTCGTTCAAGCCTTTGAGGAGCTCAAGAAGTATGAGATTAGTAAGGATCAAGATGACCACCGTGCATATTTGGAGGAGGAACGGCAAGACCGGATCGAGTTGGATGAGATTGCTTTAACGGGGCATCTGCGGAAGTCGACTTCTTCCTGATCTACCGGCCTTTTAGAGATGCGCAAGGAGCAGGGACGAATTCTGCCAACGAGGTTGCTGATCCACCACGGTAATTTGGCGGCTAGGGGTATCGCCCGGAGATTGGGTAATTTCGATCCGGACCCATCGTGGCACGACTTCATTGTTAATGTCGTCCAAGAAAGTTTGGGCATAGGCCTCGAACGGTTCATTCAAATGCGATGCGGTAGTTCCAAGATATGTCAGGAAACAGTCGGTCCGGAGCAAGAGCTTATCGGGCACGTAGGTTAGCGAAATTGACAGTCGTTCGCCGATATCCTGTTTGAGGACCGTCAGATAGTCGATATTTGGATTGGGATTAGCGATTGTTCCCAGGCAAGCTCGAATTGTGAGTCTGTTGTCGCCGTCTGTTTCGTTCGCGCTCATACGGTGAACTTGGACTGAGAGGCGTAGATTTCTTTGGTTGGGTTGAGTTCGAAGACTTCGGTCCTCTGGAAATTAATCGATCCGGTAAATCCAAGCGCAGAGATCGCATTTGCGAAAATCGCTCTGATATCGTCGTGCATACTTTCAGACAAGGCTTCGCGGGTCCGAATCATCAGATCAATGGTTTTTTCGCGCGATAAGCCATCGAACTGGAATGGTCCAAAATTGCTGAATTCGACTTCGATGACAAAGCGAATGTTACGGTTTTTTTCCTGTTCGCCTTCGTTTTCGGGTTCTTTCTCGCCTCTGACGAAGAGTTTTAGCTGTTGGAGGTCGGCTCCTGCTAGTAGAGGTATGATATAAGAGCGCCATTCCTGGCCCGATGGTTCGTTCGCCATTCGTTGCATTTCGCCGATATCTTGGCGGAGACGATCAATCAGATTGCCGCCGGATCGTTGCAGAATTCGCATCGCTTCCTCACCCATCCAGCGCCTAAGATCCCCAGTTATCATTGCGGATAAGAAGAACAACATGCCGGTGGTCATTGGACCGCCGGCTTTTGGTAGAACTTGCTGAGCCATGTTTCGAGCCGCTGCTGGATCGCTGGATTGAATGGCGGCCATGGCATCTTTTAAGGCTTCCCATTGCTGGGATAGCAGCAGTGAGGAGGTATCGCCGGTTCCCATGGGGAACTTCGGTGTGCCCATCATATGCAGGTTTAATTGGGTGCCGCGGGGCAGGGTAAAGCGGGCCGAGAGGGCTATTTCGCCGAGGGGAGTTTGAACAATGGTTTGGCCCGTCGGTGTTGTGCCGGTGACGGTTCCGGTAAATGCACCCTGAGCATTCGAGGAGGCGAGAGGAGCTCCGGAACCAACAGGGACAACGGAGATAATACGGACATTGAAAGTCGAACCGCTGGGAAGGACAGGGGTTTGCAAGCTGCCGCCGGTCGAAGTGTTGCTGTTTAAGGAGATTCCTCGCGTTGTTGCGCCGCCTGATGTTGCCGTGACGCCCGGCCTTGCGGCGCCGTGGATTGCGGGCGCACCAGTAGGCGTGGATTGGGCGACTATACCCGAGACCGACGTTGCCCCTGATGCAGCTCCTATCGCCGCTCCCGTCGGTGCCTGTATGCCTTTTAACAGTGGTGGGGTGGGAGGAACAGTGACGGGACGTCGGACGGTCGCGCTGGCGGTGCTCCCTTGGGTCAAAGTCGAAGTGATAGCGGGGGCTGTCGATGCATTGGCAGTTTGGGGTGTTCGATTTTGGCCAGGGAGCGGCACAATCAGTACTTGAGGTCGGACACCGGCAGTTTGAATTTGAAGGTTGAGAGTACTGCCGTTCAATAGGTTAGCGGCGGTTTGAAGGGTTAGTTGGCCGCTATCGCTCTGCAGCAGAAACTGTCCCGGAGCGACGCGATTGAGGACAGTGGCGGCGAGCGTTTGTCCTAGTTGCAACGGCGTTTGCGGTGTTGCGGATTGCACGATAGTGCCAGTAGATGTCGCAGTTGGGGCGGTAGTCTGGAGGACCGCGCTCGATGGCGGTGTTGGCGGAACCGGAGTGTTCATTAACCCACCGCTCCGCCACCAGACGATTTGCTTCCGTCAGTTTGAGTCTGTCGGCGCAAGTTTATCATCTTCCACGGTCTCCTCTAGAGGCGTTTCTCGGGGAGAGTTGGACGGGTCTATTTCTTGTCTTCTGGACTTCCGACTGGGTGTTTGAGGCACTGTTTGTGCGGGCTCCGATGGTAAGAGAAGGCGGGACAGCGACACCTGATTCATCGGCCGCAATCCGTTGACGATATTCGGCGATGGGCTGACATCGCAAAAAGCCAGACCCGACGCATCTATCGATGCCAGGACACTGCCCAACCGGCGAACCATATCAAGGCCGGTCACTAGCATGCGGCTTGGTGCGACTTCCCCGTATGCTTTCGCAATGTCAATTGCGTCGATTGGGTCGCGGCCTGCGGTGAGAACGAGAATAGATTCGACGGCAATTGCGCTCGTGAGATCGATAAGTTTACTCATGTCCTCGGGGCTGTAGGGATTAACTCCCATAGAGTCGATGACGATTAGGTCTTCCGGATTGGCATTTTCTATGGCTTCGATAAGTGCCAGAGGGTCGGGAGCGGGGACCACTTCGAGACCGAGACGGCTCGCATATGCTTCGAGCTGCTCGATACCTTGAGCGCGGACCGTATCCGTTGTGATCAGGCGCATAGAATGGCCGGAGATGACTGTCCGCGCTGCCATTTTCGCTGCGGCGGATGTCTTACCTCCGCCGGGCGGACCAATTAGCATGATGGGGCGCGATTGGCCTCCCGATTCCGGCAGAGGCATGAATTCGAATGTTGATTGAAGGGCACCGGCGAGCGCCATGTGTGTATCCGACACCGCTTGGGCGGCAACTGAATTTAAAATACGGTCCACCAAATCAGGAGGTGTGCCGTGGTCATCCAGCGCGTTGCCGACTAATTGTAGGGTATCGAAGGTGACGGCTCTCTCGTCGTCTGGGATATGCCGGTCTTCTGCATCTGACGCGGCCGTTACGCGAACGCCACGCGTGCCTTCGTCCTCGTGTGTCGCGACGATGATGGCTTCAGCACCCATTTGTTCACGAACGAGTTCCATCGCTTCCTGCATGGTTCGCGCGTGGATTGTCTTAAGCCTCATTCGTGTTTAGTCCCGTTCATGTGTATTTCGAGCCTACACTTGACCCAATGTTTTGATCTTTGCTTTTGGGTGTACTTCATTTTGCGACATGACGACAGTCACCGGGCGGAATCGTTCGACCACCGATCTGACGAATGGCCGGATGCCGGGACTGACCAGAAGGATAGGTGTCTCGCCTTGCATAGCGTGACGTTCGAATACTGTGCGGACTGCGGTGATAAATTGTTGTAGTTTGCTCGGTGCCATTGAGAGTTGTCGGTCGTCGCCTTGGCCGATGATGGCTTCGGCGAACGATTGTTCCCATTCTGGCGAGAGTGTCACCAGCGGGATAAAGCCCTGTTCGTTGACGACATCGTCGGAGAGTTGTCGGGCAAGCCGGGCGCGGACATGTTCCGTAATCTGGCCGATGTTGCGGGTGTAACCACAAGCCTCCGAGACACCTTCGAGGATTGTTGCGAGATCGCGTATGGAGATCCGTTCACCAAGCAAATTCTGCAGAATTCGTTGAATACCACCGACACTGATTTGGTTTGGAACTAAATCGGCGATCAGTTTTTGATGTCCCGCATCCAGTTCATCCAAGAGTTTCTGCGTTTCGGAAAAGGACAGTAGTTCAGACATGTTATCGCGGACAGTTTCCGTCAGATGCGTTGTAATAACTGTTGGCGCGTCGACAACGGTAAAGCCGCGGAACATTGCTTCCTCGCGGTGTTGTTCGCCAACCCACATTGCGGGCAAGCCGAATGTCGGCTCTATAGTAGATTCTCCGGGAAGCGAGATTTGCTCGCCTTTGGGGTCCATGACCAGCAGATTGTTGGGCCGAAGCTCGCCGGTCCCCGCCTCGATCTCCTTGACCCGCAGGATATAGTTGTTGGGCGGTAGCTGAAGATTGTCCTGGATACGGACAGCGGGCATGATGAAACCCATTTCACCCGCCAATTGTCGGCGCAACGCTTTGATTTGGTCCGTGAGGCGCCGCTCACTCGGATTGTTGATCAGCGATAACAAACCATAACCCAATTCCAAGCGGATATTATCGATTTGGAGTGCGGCACCGATGGGTTCTTCCGGTGGCGGTGCAGTGTGTTTTTCTTCCTCCGCCTTGGCTTCATCTTCCTCCTCCCTTTTGTTTCGCGCGTTTAGCGCGAACGCGTTGTACCCTGTGATCGAGGCGATGATCAGGAAGGGAAGGGCAGGCATTCCTGGAAGGACGGCGATCGTCACTAGCACGCCCGTCGCGAGGGTCATAGCGATTGGATAATGCGTGAGTTGACTGAGGACGGCTTCATCCGCGGCACCTTGGACGCCGGATCTCGTGACCAGCATACCGGCGGCAATCGAGACGACTAGAGCCGGGATTTGTGTGACCAGACCGTCACCGATGGTCAGTAGGGTATATGTTTCAGCAGCATTACCGAGGGTCATATTCTGCTGCGCCGTGCCGATGATGATGCCACCGACAATATTGATGAACGTAATCAGGAGGCCAGCAATGGCGTCGCCTCTGACGAATTTTGAGGCGCCGTCCATCGCGCCGAAGAAAGAGTTTTCTTCCTCCAATTGTCTGCGGCGCTTGCGTGCCGCCTCTTCGCCGATCAAACCCGAGGACAGGTCTGCATCGATCGCCATTTGTTTGCCGGGCATAGCGTCTAAGCTGAAACGCGCCGCGACTTCGGCGATACGGCCAGCGCCCTTTGTAATGACGACGAAGTTAACAATGACGAGAATGCCGAAGACGATGATGCCTATAACGTAATTGCCGCTGACAACGAAGTTACCGAAGGCCTGAATAACCTGTCCGGCAGCGGCACCTCCGGTATGGCCGTCCGCCAAAATTAACCTCGTGGACGCGAGGTTTAATGCAAGGCGTAACATTGTTGCGATCAACAAGAGTGTCGGAAACGTATTTAATTCTAAAGGGTTCTGAATGAAAAGAACCGTCATCAAGATGACTAAGGAAAAGGTAATAGAGATTGCGAGAGAGAAATCCAAGAGCCAGGTTGGCATTGGGAGAAGGAGCACGACGAGTATCGCAATGACGCCTAGTGCAAGCGCAATATCTCCACGCTTAAAAATTTCAGGGATTTGGAATGCCGGACCGTCGGAATTCCCATCACCTGATTCCGTTGCCTGATCGGGCGCGGATTCGCTCATAAACTTTCCCTGGCATTAATAGCCATCACACGGATCTTTCTCTTGATTAACTTTCACCAGGCATGGGAACGGCCATGCCATCGTCGTTATATAGTTTCAATTTGTTGCGCAATGTCCGGATCGAAATACCGAGAATATTCGCGGCGTGTGTCCGGTTGCCGAGACAATGTTGAAGGGTGTCTATGATAAGGTCACGTTCGACTTCAGCGACGGTACGACCGACCAACCCCTTGGTATGGTTCTCGTCGGTGATTTCCGCCGAACCATTCTCAATGACGGAGGCAGCCGCGGTTGCGGCGATCGATACAACCTCATCACTGGCTCCACTTAAGATAATCGCGTCGGTTCCGATTTCAGTACCTTGCGCGAGCAATACGGCTCTATGCATCGTGTTCTCTAATTCGCGCACATTACCGCGCCACCCGTGACTTTGCAGTTGGGCCATTGCTTGATCGCCAATGGGCAGACGTTCGACTCCATTCGCTTCGGAATATTTCTCAATGAAGAAATTCGCCAAAACCGGGATATCCAGCGGCCGTTTACGAAGTGACGGAAGTTCGATTTCGATGACGTTGAGGCGGAAGAATAAATCTTCGCGGAAATCTCCGAGACGAACCGATTCCTCGAGATTTCGGTTCGAAGTCGCCAAAATTCTGACATCGACCTTGATCGTCTGGGTTCCACCAACCCGGTCAATTTCGCGTTCTTGAATGGCGCGCAATAGTTTTGCTTGTAGACGCGTATGCATCTCGCTGATCTCGTCAAGGAGGATGGTGCCGCCGTTGGCTTCCTCGAATTTACCGATGCGTCGAGCGATTGCGCCTGTAAACGCGCCTTTTTCGTGGCCGAAAAGTTCAGATTCCAGAAGGTTTTCAGGAATAGCCGCGCAGTTTACCGCGACGAAATTGCTTGTGGAACGGTTGCTCTTAGCATGAATGTAACGGGCCATGAGCTCTTTACCGGTGCCCGATTGCCCAGTGATCAAAGCGGAGGCATCCGATGGCGCAATTCTGTCGGCAAATGCCAGCACTTTTTTCATTGCTGGGTCGGCATGGACGATAGCGTTACTTTCCTGGCTGACCGCTTCCAAGACCGCCGCAATTAGTTCGGGGTCGGGGGGCAGGGGAACATATTCTTTTGCCCCACCCTTGATGGCATTGACGGCGGCATTGCTATCGTTACCGATACCGCAAGCTACGATCGGCAGGTTGATTCGCTCCGTGGCAAGCTGCTTTACCATATCGCCGACGTCTAAATTGACATCGACCATGGCGACCTCGGCGCCTTGACCTGAACGCAATGCATTCATGGCTTCCGATACGGTGTTGACGTGTGTGACTTTCGCACCGCGCATGAGGGCAATCTTGCTCGCCTCCGTGATATGGCCTTCCAGTCTGCCGACGATCAAAACTTTCATTTTCTTCCTGTTCTCTTACCTTTGTTCGACATTAGCCAAAGTATTCTATCCGTTGATCCGGTGGGAGGATCGTGTTCAGCAGCATCTCAAGACGCCGTGGATTTTCGTGGCGACCCATCGAAGCAGTTGCCATAACGTGAATTTGGTTGATTAGAGCGTCCTCGCTTGAGTTTCGTTCGAGCTTCGAGGCGAGGGGTGAAAAGATCATATTGGCCATCACCGCACCGTAAAAAGTGGTGAGCAGGGCGACTGCCATACTGGGACCGATGGTGCCTGGATCGCTGAGATTGCCGAGCATTTGAACTAAACCAACGAGTGTGCCGATCAGTCCCATGGCGGGAGATATTTCGGCTGCCTTGCGCAAAACACCAACGGTACGTGTATGTCTTCGCGCTGCTGCCTGCATTTCCCCTTGCATGATACGCTCAATTTCGTCGCCAGACGAACCGTCGAGCAACATCTTGAGGCCTTTGTGTAGCATTTCTTCGTTCATCAAGCGGGGAACATACGGCTCCATCGCCAGCAGGCCTTTGCGCCGGGAGAGATCGGCGAGTTGCAAGACATGCAAGGCGGCCGATGCCGGGTTACGTGTGTGATAAAAGACCGTCGACATGACGATGGCGAATGTAGTGCCGACGTCACGGAAAGAATAGCATGCAATCGTTATCCCGAAAGTGCCGCCGATGACGATGCAAATTGACGGGATATCGATAAAGGCATAAGGGCTACCGCCGAGCACGATTGCTGTGATGATCAGGGCGAAAGCACCAAGAATACCGAAAAGCGTGGCGATATCGACGATCGAGCGCACCGAGGGCGCACGAACGAATTCGGTCTTTTCAGGAGGGGCCGAATTGGTATCGGTCGACATCTTGTGCGTTATCCAGTGGCCGTCAGCGTTAAGATTGGTCCGACTTAATGATCTCCGTCATTGTCACGCCGAGTTTGTCTTCGACGACGACGACTTCGCCGCGCGCGACAAGGCGATTGTTGACATATATATCGATCGCTTCCCCGACCTTACGGTCTAGTTCGACAACTGCGCCGCGCCCGAGTTTTAGTAATTGGCTTACTTGCATCGATGCCTTGCCGAGCACAGCGGAAACCTGAACGGGGATATCGTATACGGCTTCAAGGTCCTGGGCACCCTGTGGTAAGCCGGCACCCATATCCCCCATAGCCATGGAGTCGTCTAGTTCATTGCCCGACGGCTCTGGCGTTTCGGCTTCAAGTTCGCTTAATTGCAGGTCATCGTCGTCGACCATATAGGCCTCCTATTGGAATTTGATGATTCATGTCGATTCCGCATTCACGGGTATTTCCGACACATCATCGATTGTTTCTTCTTGATCCAGGTAACTCTGGGGAATGTCAATGATTTCGCCATCCGAATCACCGGGAGATTCTGCTGGACCTGTCGGAGAAAAGTCCGTTCCTTGTTCCGCCGCTAGGGTTTCGGCGTCCATCGGAACGGCATCATGGGTAACATTCAAGCTCTCAGGCATCTCCGCCGCAGCAATTTCTGGGGCCGTTTCCGTTTCCGCCGTCATTTTGGTTTCCATACCGTCTATCGGTAAGGGTGCGAGTGGCTGCGCGCCAATCTCTAACGGGGTTGCTGGCGCATGGCGAGGTACAGCTTGGGATAAAGCCTCTATTTCCCTCAATGTCGTCTCGATAATGCGCTCGGCTTCGCCCTCGCTCCATCGAATTTGGCAATCCGCTGGACCTAATTCGCTATCGCCGGTCACCTCAAGTATTCCACTGAAGCCAATGCGTCCTTTCAGATCTGTTAAGTCACGTTCGATCTCGGGCAGAATTCTTTCCGCGACACGGATCGTAATTCGCGGTTCTTCCAGTATTCTTGACATGATATCGCCAACGAATTTTTCGATTTCTGCCGTGCCGCAACTTTGTATGAATTCCGGCAAAAGCTTGGCGACAGCAGCGACAGCTAGCCCGATAGTCTCGCGGGAGATGAGTTCGTTCGCTTGTTTTTGTTGATCAGTCAATCTATCGAGTGTGTCTGCAAGGATATCAAGTGACGTCGCGACTTGCTGTTCGATACCGGTTGTCGCTTCTTGTAGGCCGGCCTGTAAGCCTTGCCTGTATGAATCTTCGCGGGCCGCCTGCAATTCCTCTTCGGAAAATGTCGGCGCCGCTTCTTCTTCCTCTTTCTTTTTGATCGTCTCTAGTTCTTCCGGCGAGGCGAGAGAATCGAATGATTGTTCGAAAACGAACGGGCGAATTGATTTCTCTGGGCCTGAACTCATTCTGTGTCCTCCGAGCAAAAGCGCATCACGTCAGTATATCAATTCGCTGTCATCGGTACCGCCAGCAATTGTGATTTCGCCTTTGGTGGACAGATCTTTTGCAATTGCGACGATATCTGCTTGAGCTTCGTCGACTTCGCGCAAACGCACCGGGCCTATTGCCGCAATATCGTCCTGCATCATTTGTTCGGCTCGCTCCGACATATTATCGAAGAATGCCCATTTTAAGGCCTCGGAAGCACCTTTCAGCGCAATTGTTAAGGTTTTCTTCTCGACGACTCGCAGCAAGGTTTGAATTCCGGCCGAATCTATTTTCGCGAGATCGTTAAATGTGAACATTAATTCGCGAATTTTATCGGCGGCATCGCGATTGCGTTCATCGAGCATATTCATGAGCCGGTTTTCTGTTGACCGATCCAAACCATTGATAATCTCGGCGACCGCTTCGTGACTGTCTCGATTGTCCGAGTTATCGATTGTTGAAATGAATTCACGTCGCAAGGTTTCTTCCACTTCGTCAACGACTTCCTTTTGAACCGAATCCATATCGAGCATCCGGTTAACAACCTCCATAGACATCGACTCCGGAAGGCTCGCCATGACCTTTGCCGCGTGTTCCGGCTGTAACTTCGCAAGGACCACAGCAACGGTCTGCGGGTATTCATTCTTTAGATAATTGGCAAGAAGTTGACCGTTTATATTGTCCAGCTTCTCCCACAGGGTGCGACCTTCAAGGCCTTGCACGCCGTTCATGATTTTATCGCCGCGTTCCTGGCCAATCACCTTCTTGAGAAGACGTTCAGTGCTTTCGGGCGTGCCGATCAAATCGCCAGGCGAGGAGATCTTTTCGCTAAACTCAACAAATAACTGCTCGACGATGACCGCGCTGACAGTGCCGAGCTCGGACATCGATTGCGAAAGCTCCCGAATTTCGACGTCCACCATGTTGGCGAATAATTTGGCGGCGAACTCATCGCCAAGTGACAGCATGAGAACCGCTGCTTTATCCTTACCTGTAAGGCTGCGGTAGTCGTCCCTTACTCGCATTTAGACGCGACCCTCCAGCTTATTGTTCTTGATACATCCAACTGCGGATAATTGACACGGCTTCATCCGGATGCTTCTCGATGATTTCGCCGACTTTACGCAGTGACGAAGCTCGCACGCGGCCTTCCACCTGACCGATATCGATCAAGGATTCTTCCTGTTGAGCACCCGCAGCGACCATGCCTCCCTCGCCCATCACTCCGCCGGGGCCACCCAATTGAGCCATGCCGCCCGGCATCTGGGGTGGCATTCCACCGTCGGCCCCGATCATCGGCGGCATGCCTTCCATACCGGGGGGCGGGGGTGGGGCTGTTCGAGCCATGGCTTGCGGTGTGACTTCTAGTACTTTCGAAATCAGCGGTCGCACGACCAACAGAAGAATGAGCACACCGACGACTGCGAGGACAACAATCTCGACGAGGCGTTGTAGTTGGCTCGGGTCGAAATCAAAGAGTTGGGAGCTGATGCCGCCCTCATCGCTAATTATCGGGCCGCCCGCGAAACGAATATTGACCATTTCGACTTTATCGCCGCGCGTTTCCTCAATCCCTAGGGCGGATTTGACCAAATCTGAAAACTGTTTCATCTCTTCAGCAGAATACGGTTTTGTCTGGTCAGCCCCTTCGGTATTCTCTCCTTCAACTGGCGTTGGCTTCTTGTGATTGATCGCGACCGCGACAAACAGTTGCTCAATTGAACCAGCTTCCTTGATCGTATTGCTGATGCTCTTGGTGATTTCGAAATTATTTGCTTCTTCAGTCCGTTCCGACTTTGTCGCGTTCGTTGTCCCGTCGCCCGTCGGTGCATCGGGCAAGTTGGTGCTGACGGAAATATTGTCTGCTTGCCCTTCCGCACTTTGACTGGATTCGGTGACCGATTGCGACGAGCGTAGTACCTGTCCGTCCGGGTCGTATCTTTCTTCATTCGTGACAACCCGCTGAGCGTCGACCGAGGCCGAGACCTCGGCGCGAACATTACCGACACCCACCAAAGGTTCGAGGAGCTGTTCTACCTTGCGGGCAAGTCTGTTTTCAATCGAAAGCCGGAGTTCGTCCGGCGTCAGCCCGGAAATGCCCGCACCTTCAGTGTCTTCCTCACCACCGCGCGCGAGTAGCGTTCCCCGATCATCGACGATAGAAATCCGAGTTGTTTTCAAGCTCGGGACTGCGGCAGAGACAAGATGCTGTACGGCCGCGACCTGTTTCCGGTCGAGCCGCGCCGCGCCGCGCATTTTCAAGACGACGGACGCGCTCGGCTCTTGCTGCTGTCTGCTAAAGAGTTCGCGTCTCGGCAGGACCAAGTGGACTCTGGCGCTTTTCACTGTGGAAAACGAACTCACGGATCGACCGAGTTCACCTTCCAAGGCTCGCAAGCGATTAATGTTCTGTACAAAGCTAGAAGTGCCGAGCCCTTGTTCTTTGTCGAAAATCCCAGCATAGCCGAGATTGCCGCCCGCTGGCAGGCCGCGTTCGGCCATTTGCATTCTGGCTTCGCCAACCTTGTTCGCCGGCACCATTATCTGTGTGCCGCCCGCAGACATTTCATTGGTGATGCCGAGGCTCTGCAATTCGTTGGAGATTTGCGACGCCTCCGCTGGGTCCAAGTCGCTATATAGGAGCGAGAGACTTGGTGTCCAAAGACGGGTCATGATGAAGATGAGAAAAATCACCAAGCCGATGGTGACGGCACCCATCATCGCCAATCGTGTGCCGCCAAGGTTTTTCAGTGTATCGACTAATGGATTCACGGCCGTCTTCCTTGTTCAAGGATTTTTCTGTTTAACCTATTGAACGACAATCATTTGTTTGACTGCAGCGATCAATGTGAAGCCATCTGCCTTGGCGCGTCAATAAGTTATCGACAGGCAAAACCGATTCCACTTCGACATTGTAATCGGTTTTACAATAAAAATGAAGTCAAAACGCGGCAAAAATTGCCCAGTTGGAAAAATAGACATAGATAAACAAGATCAGCGGTCTCGTATTCAGAGACTGGTCTAAATAGTTATTGAACAGTAAAGGGAAGCGCCGCAAGCATATCAGCAAACCGGATACTTCGATAGGCTACTACGGCCCCTATATTTGTGGGTAACTCATAGCTCGTTAAAGTAATCGCGTGATTATAAATTCTCGTCCCCTGGATTTGACCGGTATTCCCCTAGGCGGGTCACTCTGGGTCCGATAATCCCGTGACGCTCGCATGCGTCGTAAAGAGATATGATTTTGCTTGCGCCGCATAAACAACGCTTGCTTCTCTCCGAATGACCCAACGTTTGGTATCGCGTGGTGGCAAGTCCACGATGGATGTAGGAGGGTCTTCGAGCTCAATGAAATTCGTTCTGCCGCCTGTCTCGCCCATGAACTTACCCGCTGTTCCTTTGATTCCCTCATTAGATGGATGAAGATTAGGGGAAATTATTTAACAAATACCTAATCTTTCAACACAAAATAATGGAACCCGGGAAAAGAAGAACCCGGCCGTGACTTTCGCCAGGCCGGGTAAGGAGTAGAGGTATTTGAGTATGAAAAGAGCGTCAGCTATCTAACAATACGTGTCAGCTCTTCCAACATTTCATCCGCGGTGGTGATGATCCGCGTACTCGCCGAGAAGGCTCGTTGCGTTACAATCATTCGTGTAAATTCATCTGCTAAATCGACTGTGGATTGTTCCAAGGCCGAGGGAGCAATTGAGCCCGCGCCGCCGCGCCCCGGCTCCAAGGCAACTGCGGGACCGGAATCAGTTGTCTCGACATACACGTTACCCGTTCGTTCTTGCAATCCGTTCGGATTATTGAAGGTGACGACCGGTACTTGGAAGATATCTCGTGTTTCACCATTATCGAACAATGCAGTGGTAATTCCGGCGTCGTCGATATTAACCGCGGAGAGAGAACCGAATTGCTTACCGTTCTGTTCAATGAAGTTTGGCGTGAAGTTACCCTGGAACTGGGTGAATCCGTCGGCTTGGGACGGAGTCCCGAAGTCGAGGGCGACGGTCACGCGGTCCGAGGTCGAGGAGGTGGTCGAATCGAAATCGAACGTCATCTCGAAACGGTTCGTCGTGGCGTTGACGACACCAACGTCGGTCCCGGTCGCCGAGTTCGATGTGATCGACGACAATGTACCGTCGTTACTAAAGGTCATCGTACCCATGCGAATACCATTCGCTGCGAAGGCACCGGTAGTCGTTAGCGGATCGTTCGTGCCATCATTGTTCGAATCCGGATCGACGATACCGGCATTTGTGATCGATGCAGTGATGTCCCATTCATTGGTGGTTGCGGTCTTGGTGTAAGTCAATGTCAGGGAGTGCTGACCACCTTGAAGATCGAAGACCTGTGCCGTCAGGCTATTCGCGTCGCCGGAAGTTGCGGCTGCCGGTAAGTTGGCGCCAATTTCGATCAAGGAAGTAGACACTGGAGCCGATGTGAGGTTAGCAGTGTTCAACACCGAGAACGCACTCAGCACGTTCGTCTGTTGCACCGTACCGTTACTATCGATCGGCCAACCCATCAGGGTAAACCCACCGGAGTTGACGAGGTTGCCTTCCTTATCCGGGCGAAATTCACCCGCTCGGGTGAAAAATGTGTTCCCAGTACCGTCGGTTTGATCGTTGACGGTAAAGAAGCCCGAGCCCGAGATGGCGATATCAGTAGATACCGCAGAGGACGTTAACAGACCCTGAGCGTCGATTTCGCGTTCAACCTTGGATTGCACGCCGCCAGGGGAGTGAAGATCCGCCGAGGCTTGGGCAGTTACCAAGGTGGAGAAACGTGGCCGGACAGCCTTAAAGCCGACCGTGTTCACGTTCGCAATATTATCCGCGATCATTCCGAGAGCTTGGCTCTGTGAGAACAGACCCGTCACGCCGGACCGCATTGCACCAAAAATACTCATCTCAAATTACCTCTTTTTCGTGCTCTATCTGGTTATAGTAATCGAATTTTTTGATTAGTGATTCCACGCGATAGTTAAATTCAAAGACCACTCACTTCGTTGTCGACCCCGTTGATATCGCTCAGCGATACCGGAATATCGCCCATCTGTAAGATCGAATTTCCGTTCTCGAACTGGACGCCGGTGACGGTACCGAACACCGTCTGGTCGTGAGAGATTAGGTCGTCGCTCGTACCCTTCGCCGTGATACTGAACGTATAGGGTCCGTCTGGTTGCTGGATACCTTGGCCATTTAGGCCGTCCCAGACGAAGGTATGAATACCCGCTGTTGTCGGTATGTCGCGAGTCAAGATGACATCGCCGGAAGCGTTGGAGATGTTCAGACGTGCCGTCAGGGCATTCTTTGGCAGGAAGTAAGTCGTCTTTGCGGTACTATCTTCCAGCTGCGTTGTATTGCCGTTCGTCTCGATCACCTTACCGATGTAGTCGACCGACCCAAGCGCCACGGAATTCTGCTGAAGCGTCACCAGGCTCTCTAACTTCTTATTCTGCTGCACCTGTTGCTCGACGCTTGAGAACAAAACCAATTGGTTGGTGAACTCGTGCGTGTCGAGCGGTGAAAGTGGATCCTGAAATTGAAGCTGCGTCGTCAGGATAGTGAGGAAATTGTCCAAATTCCCGGACAAATCCGACAGTGCCTGGCTTGACGCGCCTGCGACTCCGCTTGAATTGGAAGATGCAGCTGCTACCAAGGGACTTACTCCTTAAACTTAAATTTGCACATTGACGCGGCCGTCTGCGGCAGCGGTCTGTGCGGCTAATGATGCGGCTTCTGCTGCATCGGCTTCTTCACCGTTTCCGGCGTCGGTAGTCTCATCGCTTTTGTTCTGCGAGGCATGCCCTCGCTCGGCCATTTCCTGCCCGAACTTTCCGCCTTCACCCCGAAGGTTGAAGCTCAAGCTATTTGAATCCGTGCTGAGACCGGCGTCCTGCAAGGCTTGGCGCAGTCCACTTGCATCGCGTTGCAAAAGATCCAGCGTCTCCGAACGTTCGGCGCCGACAACCACCATCGCACGACCGTCTCCAGTTACCTCGAGTTTGACTTCGACGGCACCAAGTTCAGCCGGTTTCAATTGAATGCGAATTTGATCCGCGCCCTGTCCGATGGCTTTTTTGATCTGCACGGCCACCTGGTTCGTCACCTCTTGAGGAGGGACGGGAGGGCGTGCGGGTCGGGGAGCTTGGGTTTGCTGGCCCCGCTGGGTGTTCTGTCCCGCGTTACTACTAGTGGGGCCGCCCGCAAGCGGATCGCTGATGGGTTGGCTTGGCTGTAAACCGGCATCAGGGCGAGCCACACCGGCGGTTGCCATTTGTGCTTGCTGGCTTGCCACATTTGGTAATTCCGGCGGAGTCGGATTGGCCTGCGGTGCCAGTCCGGCGTTAGCGTTTTGAGGTGTTGGCTGTGGTTGCGGTGTATTCGGTTGAGGCCGAATGTTTCCACGTCCCGTATTACCATTGGCGAGTGGTACCCGTGTTTCTCCACCCAAATCGTCCGCGAGGTCGATTGGAGCTTCGACGGTGGCTCTCGCCGATTTATCAATTTGTGCTGCGAGTGTCGCACTTGCCGCGAGAGAACTGGTCGGCTGTGAGACCAAATCCTCTTGGACCTTGGTCGCCTTGATGCCGTTCTTCGGCTGACTGGCGTTATTAGTGGTGTTCTCGACTTCCGGCTTGCTCGTAGCGTAACGGGATTTGGGCAATTCCTCGGCTGTGACCGTGTCTTGTTGTTTCGGTTGTGCGGTCACGGGCGCGTTCTGAGCATTTGCACCGCTCGGACGTGTCGTCTGTGCATCAGCTGCTCTTTGTACCGCAGCGGCGTTCGCCGCACGCGTTATATCAACGGCGCTTTCCTGACTTGGAACGCCCAGGGCAAGTAATTCAGCGGTATTGGTAACGGTTGCTTCGCCGGTATCCGATCCATCACCTTCACCTTGCGTTCGCGCGGATAAGTCGGAGCCGTCTCGCGCTTGCTTGCCGACTTCAACATCCTTCGGTGAATCAATCTTTTTTACTGACCGTGTTGATTCAATGACAGCGGCGTCGGCGCCATTTAGTCCAAGACCTTCATACTTCCGATGGTCTTCGCCCATCCTGGCTTCATGGCCGACGGTCTCGTCCTGCATGTCGAGTGTTTGGTCGAATTCGTTGTTGGTGCCTGCATAGGCTACTTGTTGCACGCCTGTCGTTTGGAGCAGGCGCGCAAACACGTCACTATTGCCGCTGAACGCAGAATTCTTCGCGCTTTTGTCAGCGTCCATGGTATCGGCCCCTAAGAGGGCGAATGGATTGTCGATTGCTGAGAGCGTCATGGCAAAATCCTAAATGCTATTATTCGCAGGTCTATTTTTGCATTCAGCGTGCCAATCATTAACTCATTGTTTTATGTCGTGTATTTGCCTCTCTTTGAATTCAAACACGGCAAGGATAACCGTCCCACGGCAATTAATACTCCACTTGGTGGCAGAAATTGCCTCGCCAATTAGACCTGTCGATGGAGCTGAATTGGGTTCCGGTGATCATGATGGAAGTGCGTGTTGCGGTCATGCGTAAAGGTGCCGCTCCGTCCAGTAACGTTGGCGTAGGGTATAATCCTCCTGGAACCGACCCAGAGAAAGGCCGGTCTAGATAGCTTAAGGCAAGATCTCTTGCCGTCCGTCAGATGGCTTCGTCAATCACCGCGCCGTTCGACTCACTTTGGGAGCGTTGAACCGGCGGTTCCAACTGTTCGCTAACAAACCTGACGAACTCCTCGGACGGGATTTGCTCGACCACTTTGTCGGTGCGTGTGTCCACGATTTCCAAGAAGACCTTATTCAGTTCGCTGTTGAACCCAACCTGAGTGCGGCGACTGGAAAACTTGAGACTATCGAGTGCTTGTTGAGCGCTCTGAATTTCCGGTTGCTCCTGTCGTGCAAGACCGCGGTCGGAATCGCTTTTCGGTCCGGCTGACTGACCAGACTGACTAACGACGCTGTCGGGATTGCTCTGAAGTGTTTTTACCGCTGAGGCTCCGCCCGGAATGGAATTACTCCCACTTTGTGCGCCGGATTGTGTTTGCAGCGATGGTAGTGATGAAAAATTAACGTCCATTTTAACCTCCCGTGATGGCGTTCTGCTACACGTGATGGCTCTTAAGCCGAGGCCACTCAATTGCTTTCATACGGCCTCGTTGCATTTCGACGAGATGGGAAATTTCTATCCCGTATTCGCCAAAATACTTCCCATCTAAACCCGTTGGCCTCATTGCCGAACGGCAGATGGATTCCATTGGGGTAGATGCAACGAATGTGCCATTTTGCCTAGCTGAGAGGGGGCGGGGTGAATTGGCGTAAGCCGCTGTAGATAAGAATAAAAACTGATCAATCCGGTAAAATTCATTGTTTCCTCCAGACGCTCTTTTGGGAAATATTTTCCCCTGCAATCGTTCAAATCCCTCTGTATGTCCGTGGATTAACCGTGCTGGACAATTCGTATCCAGAAAGTGGGTTAAATTTATCAATGGAAACAGACTTCTAGAGGGGGTGGGTAATATTTGCCTATCTTTTTCACGAGACGGCAAAATTTGCCCATTGGCATCTGTTGATTATAGGGGCCCCAAGCGATGAGGCGCAATTTGCCAGGATGGACTAAATATTGCTCACTCAATCGGATATAGAGTTCATCAGGGGGATTGTTGTGGCATTCAAGAAAGAGGTTGATGCATACCGACGAGAAGGTTTTGCGGTCCTCAAGGATGTCATCCCGCAGATCCGTGTCGACGCCTTACGCGCAGAGGTCGAGGATATATTCCGCCCTATTCTTCGCAAGCACGCCATTGACGGTGCGAAGGCGAAGGGACAGCACTTTGAAGACGCGTTGATTTCGCTATTCTCTCAAAATTTATCGGAATACCTGGCGGCGGCGAAGGCGACGCAGTTCAGTCCCGGCTTGCATGCCTTGGGCGCAAGCGAACCTATCATTGAAATCGTTCGCGCATTTGGCATCGCACAACCGTTGATCGCCGTGCGGCCGGTCACGCATATTCTATCCGAATCGCTGAAAGTGCCGGGCGGATACCACCGCACACCGCCGCATCAAGACTGGCGGAGCGTACAAGGAAGCCTTGATGCGATTGTCGTGTGGTTACCGCTGGTATCCGTTGATCGTGGGTTTGGGGCGCTTGAGGTTATTCCGGGAAGTCATCTCCGAGGTTTATTACCGACCTGTCGCGATTCCTTCGGCAATGTCATCGACGAAAAGGATGTCGATCTAAATGGGTTTATTCCGGTAGAGGTTGAGCCCGGTGACGCCGTCGTGTTTTCGATGTTCACGGTGCATCGTACCGGAGCCGAACAACGAGCGGGGATAAGATGGGCGGTAAGTTTGCGCTACAACAACGCGGCCGCACCGGATTTTGCCGATCACGGCTATCCCGATCCCTTTGTCTATAAGCCTCAAGACGACCTACTATTCGATGAATTTCCATCACCGGAGGCTGTAAGACAGATCTTTAAAGCCGGTTAACAGCCCATTTTACGGGCTAGATCCACGAAGTCGGTCGCAACGATATCCCACTCTTCACTTGGTTCAAGATCGGTCGTTTGACCGGGGCCATACTCATTCGAACGCGTAACGAAGCCGGTCTTAAGGCCGCGGGCCCGTGCCGCCGAGAGGTCGTTGTTGTGGGCTGCGGTCATCATGACCTGTTGAGGTGCAAGACCGAGAGCGTCGCAGCAACGGTCGTAGGTCTCCGGGACAGGTTTATATTGCCGGACGACTTCCGCTCCGAGAATGACGTCCCATGGCAGCCCGCCGTTTTTTGCCATATTGACCATGAGCGCGATGTTACCGTTCGAATGCGTTCCGATGATATAGCGTGATTTCAACATCGTCAGGCCTTCCACGGAATCCGGCCATGGCGAGAGGCGATGCCAAACAAGATTAAGCTCATCGAGCGTTTTGGATGAAAGGTGCGAGAAGCCGTATTTCTCGGCGATCTCTTCAAGATTCATACGATGCAGCGTATCGAGCTTCGTAAAAGGAAGTCCGCCGCTTCTCACCTTTTCCATCGCAGGTTGATATAGATCTCGCCAATCGCAAGCGAATTTAACCCAATCTGCTTCGGGGATGCCGTGCGATTCGGCAAACTCTCCGGCCATTCGCGCCACGCTTGTGCGCCAATCGACCACCGTGCCGAATACGTCGAAAATGAGTGCTTTTACGTCGCCTGTCATGGGAATTAACCTCACGAGATCACTGTGAGGCGAACCTATAGCGCGATTGGCTAATGGTCGCCAGTGCGTGTTGCGAGTTCTTGGGGGCTTGTTGCGACAGACTTCTTCACCTTTCAAACCGCGACACAGTGCGCAATCGTTAGATGTAACAGTAGAAACCGCATGATCGGTCGTTGTTTTCCCGGTCGACGCGAGAGCGATGCTATCGACAGCGAGAAAGGCGATTTGAAAGGCAATAGGGAGACCGCAACCGCCAAGGAGGCATGAGATAGCCGATAGGCCGAGGAATTTGCGCATTTTTTACTCAAGTGATTTGAGACGATGTTTGTCCCGGCTAGGTGGTGCGCTCAAACATCAATATGCGGACATTGCCGCAAGTGAAAATGTTGCGGTGCAACATAAGTTTACGACAAAGTCGGAAAATCAACTTAAATTGAAAGAAATGCGAAGGTGATTTACTCGAGAACAGCCAGGCCGATACCGCTCTGGCCGTAACCATTACCGTTATAAAGCATGTAGCGGTTTGCACCGTGGTCGAATACATGAGGGTAGCAAATCATGTCGCTATCCCAGCCACTTTCAGAGGTGGCTATGCCGGCTAAATTGTCCCGGCGTGTCCATTGAACGGCGTCATGAGATTCAGCATAGCCAAGCCGGTAGTTGAAATTAGTGCCCCGATAACAATACCACATCCGCCAAAGATCACCGTCCTTCATAACGCAGGGACGCGCGATCGCAATTTCATTTGGATGGGCGAAGTCGACAGCAACTGTTCCTTGGCTTTGCCAATCGATTCCATCGGCACTTACGGCATAGCGGAGGTTGTATGTTGACCCAGGGGGATCGCCCGGCAGCCAATCCAATCCGGATAGATACCAAATGTGCCAACTCGCGCCCTCGACGAAGACGTCGTGACTGGCCAAGAAGTAGGGGTCGTTAGGTCCTCTATCCAATACGGGACCGTCCGAATGGCGAATATAATAACTGTCCGGAGCTTGTTGTACCGCCAGACCGATGGAATTGCGAAAAGGTACGCCGACTGCCTGATTCCAGCCGATATAATAGAGACGGCGTTCCTCACCGCGACGTACCAATGCGCTCGCCATGACGCCATCCATATCGAAAGCGCCGACTTTTCCTGGTGCCAGAACAGGTTCTGCCGATTCTGCCAATACGATGTCGGGTGCTGTGATATCCGTCTCGAACCAACCGACATGAGATCGATTGTTGGAATCTCTGGCGGTGAAATAGATGCGAAAACGGTCGCCGGAGATATGATCGGTGATCGGAACAGACGCATGGGTTTGGGCCCAGGTTTTCTCGCCGTTGGGCTTATAGATTAGACCTAGTTTCCGCCAGCGCATTAGATCGACCGCAAACGATTGCTCGGCACTTTTGACGCTTCCGTCGCGACGCCGGGGAACACAGTCTTATCCCGTGCGTCATTTACGATCAGCGCGCCGGCGCCGATAACACAGTGAGAGCCGAGGGTTACGTTATCGCGAATTGTCGCGTTTACGCCGATAAAACAATTATTACCAACTGTAACGGCACCCGATACGACTGCGTGGCTTGCTATAAAGACGTTTTTGCCGATTTTGGAATGATGACCGATATGATTGCCGCTCCACAAAATCGAATTCTCGCCGATGCTGACATAGGGCTGAATGGTGTTGTGCTCCATCACCATGGTATTCGGTTGCGCCTCATATCCCCGCCAGACCCAGGCGCTGGAGGAGATATAACTGGCGAAGTCGTATCCTTTGGCGCGGGCTTCCGCCAGTTTTGCTTCGCGTTGCTCGTTCACCTTCCCGAAGCCCATGGCGACGAAAAGTACGAATTCATCGGGTGAATGCGAGTCTTGGAGGCGTTCGAACGGGAGGACCGGAAGACCTAAATGTTCGTCACGGTCGCGGAATTCGTCATCGACGGTAAATCCGGCGACGTCGTAATCGCTGTCCTCGGCGAACAAGTAGTGGGCGACCTCGGCAATTTGTCCGATGCCGAAAATGACCAGTCGTTTCATGACCTCGATCATAGCCTCGCGGAACCTGCTGAGCAAAACACTCGGTTGTTTGCATGCAACAGAGGTGCCGGGGCATGTGGCTAATTGATTTGGCGCGTTTCGGGAAACAGAATTCGGACGGTCGTGCCCTGATTTAATTGGCTTTCCAACGTAAGTTCGCCATCTAGCAATTCGACCAGTGACTTCGAGATGGAAAGTCCGAGACGGGTTCGCTCCGGCGACAGATTTATTGCCGAGTTCCCTTGGCCGAACGGCAGTAGAACTGCTGTGAGTTCCGATTGATCCATCCCGATTCCCGTATCGCTGACCGATACTTCTAAACGACCGTCGTTGTTTATGCAGCCACTGACATTAATGCGACCGTTCTTTAGGGTGAATTTGACCGCGTTTGCGAGCAAGTTTAACAAAATTTGTTTTACAGCTCTCTCATCACCGAGCAGTTTCGGCAAATCGGCCGCGAAATCCAGAGACGCGTCGACACCCGGGGTCCATAATCGAGGGTGCAATAGTTCCAATGAAGAGCGCGCCATCAATCCGACATAAACTGGATAGTTTTCCAATTCGAGTTTTCCGGCTTCGATTTTCGAGATATCCAGAATATCGTTGATGATGCCCTACAGATGGTGGGCACTGGATTAAATATTGTCGATGTATTCTCGATATCGATTGCTGCCAAACGGGCCGAACATTTCCTGCGACATGGTCTCTGAGAAGCCAGTGATTGCGTTCATTGGCGTTAGCAACTCATGGCTCATATTTGCGAAGAAATCGGACTTCGCCTGATTGGCGATTTCGGTTCGTTCGATTGCCGATTCGAGTTCGAGTTCCGTCCGTTTGAGGGCGGTAATGTCTTCCTTGATAACTGCGATATGGGTGGTCGAATCCGTATTGTCGAGGACATTCAAAATCGTTACGCTTTCCCAGTACTTCTCGCCCGTCTTGCGCATGTTGAGGCGGCTATTTTACCAACTTCCCTCATCGGCTAATGCCTGAAAAATTTGTGATGAAATTTGCCCATCATTATCGACGAACAGTGCCGTCAATTCGGTGCCGATTGTTTCTGTCGGTGTGTTACCGGTCATCTCGGTGTACTGTTGATTGACGTACTGGATGGTCCCATCACGATCCGCAATCGCAATCGCAAT
>JBMYRC010000059.1:0-23704 GCA_049601975.1 Alphaproteobacteria bacterium
TAATTTTTATTACGAACTCTCAATCCGAATACATATGTTTCAACTTCGTTTGTTTACACACTTAATAAAAAAAATCGTTATTATTTTAAAATTACATGATTAAAAATAATATTGGATTTTATGCATAATATTTATGAAAAACTTAGAGTGTTTAATTACATTATTACACGATTTTATTTTATTTTTATTTATATAATAATGCAAAAACTTTTCACACATGCAAAATTAGTTAAGTAGTTCAATCTTCGGGCGTTCTCCCTTGATTGGGAGTCTATCTCCGACCAAGAAATTGAGCGCAGTTACACCTATCGCGCAAATGCTGTTAATGCGCGGTTGGATGTAGATTACGGAACCGGCGAATTAGAAGATCTGGATTTACTCCGACCACCTGACCCACAAGGCGCACCAATCCACATGAACATCCATGGCGGGTTTTGGCGCTCTAGGTAGAAGACTCGTTTTCACTGCATCGCCGAGCCGCTGGTCGACTCGGAAGCTATCGCCGCAATTCTGCACTATCCGCTTTGTCCGAAAGTCGACTTGGATGAAATTTTCCGACAAATCCGCGCGGCGACGGGCTGGCTCTGGCTCAACGCCGCCAATGACGCAAACCCACCTGCTTCTTAAAGGATTAATCTATGCTTAGTTACGAGACGACGGTTTCCAGCTCTGCACCACAGCTTCAATGGATTTCCGTTCAGCAGCAGAAAGTTTCCCTGCCACGGCGTCTCTTTTCTCCGCCGCACCCAAAGCTCCGCCATCGGCAGCGAGCGACAACCACATCAGGGCCTTCGCGTCATCCCGCTCTACACCGTCGCCGCAAATGAAACCGGTGCCTATATTTCGCTGCGCTTTTGGATAACCTAGCTCCGCAGCCGATAAGAACCATTTAGCGGCAGACCCTGTATCCTTCGCGACTCCACGTCCGTCACAAAACATCACATCGCAGATTGTACTGCGCCTTATCGAACCAACTTTTTGCGTCCATGGCTAATCCAGATAAATGACATTTCGTCATCTTGCGAAATGTTGCCAAGGCCCGCATCGTAAATTTTATCGAGCGAATATTGCGACCGAATAAGTCCCTGCCCCGCCGCTTGGCGTAGACCTGCGTTAAGAGTTCTCCGAAGAGACGTTGGTATACTCTCTTTTGTTCGTCGCTGGCTCCGCGCCGAGATTTCCCGAGCACAAATCTGCCAATCCTCGGGATACCATAGTTTTCCGCCAAAAAACCGCGCACGTTTGCTTCGCACGCCTCAAGCGACAACTCAATGGAACGCAATATGTTCAGCGCATAGCTTGCCAGCGTATCGAGAAACTTAGACGTTTCTCCTGGAGACGTGGTACTTGCCCCCGCGGTCGAGAAACTGGCCGAACAACAAACCACCAGTATTGCGACAAACCTGCCGATCTTCATATTGTCTCCCCCATCCCCAGGCCCCAGTCACTTCATTCAACGCGCCACCGGTAGATTACACGTATTCTTCGATAACCCGGGGCACCTTACGCGGTGGCTAAACTTCAAAAAATCTACTCCTAGATATTCAACCTTGAAAGATCGCTTCGCCGACGTTGAGCCCTAGATTTAGGAGTATCTCCCTCGAACATTACGGTAAACGGACAATGCTCGACCTTGGAATCGCACTCGCTAATATCGATCGACTTCAATCCCTCGAATTGCAAGGTGCTGCTTTGCCTTACGGCGTCAAAGCCCGGCTATTCGAAGCGGCTCAATCCGTTCACGACGATTCCATGGTCGGTGGAGCCGTTCAACTACTAAGTGGCCCTCCACGCGTGATCGGTATCGTAAACGGTGCACAAGTCCCCGAGAAAATGCCTCTGGGCGAAAACGACGGTCCGCTAGGCTCGGTGATATTGGCGCAAGCTCTCCGGAAGATTGGCCATACGGTCAATTTCTATACTGACGATGCCGCGGCCATGCCGATCGAACGGCTCTTAGATTGGCTGAAGATTGAGGCCTCGGTAATTCGCCTGGAGCGGGGAGACGAGGACACTCAGATTGACATTGCCAATACGCTCGATGTCGCCGTAGCCGTCGAACGCTTGGGCGGTAATCCAAACGGTATATTATACGGTGCTACAGGTGTCTCGAGATCGGATTTCCGGTGCAATACGGATACCCTATTCAACCGCATGTCACAGAAAGGAAAATCATCGATCGGCATCGCCGATGGCGGCAATGAAATTGGTTGCGGTAAGATCCACGAAATTATTTCCCAAACTCTGTCCGAATTGAACTATTGCGATCGCACACCCTGCGGCGGGGGCGTATTCAGCATCGTACCAACTGATGTTCTGGTTATCGCGACCACGTCCAATTTAGGGTGCGCCGGCGTCGTCGCCGCGCTCGCACTTCTTCGAGGCGATGCTGGCTTATGCCACTCCGCCGAAGATGAACTGCGGTTGATTGAAAAAGGTGTCGAGATTGGCCTGACGGATGGCGGGACCGGCAAGGTTATTGCCGCTATTGATGGGGTAGATGCCACAGATCACGCGGCGTTGGTCGGCCTCATGCAATCAATCGTGCGACGCGCCTTGGCCGGCCCGGAAGAGCGCGGTTTCTGATAGTTCACATTCCTTGCCATACATGGCTGAGAAGTTAGTTAGCTGCCGAGGGCATATAAACTTGATGATAAGACGGAGATTCCAATGAGCACGAATGTGGTCGAGCGCCTAGATACGGAAGTACAAGATTTCGCCATGCGAACCCGATTCTTCCATGAACCGATGACGCCGGGCCGAGCGCGAAACTTCGTCCGTCAACATCGCCTAAACACTCGGCAACGCAACTCCGTCTTGAAACTTAAAGTCGCGACGAACTGTCCCGTATGGGAAGTGCGGCTTAAGATTATTGACGCCTGCTCACAAGAAGTGATCGGCGATCACGAACACGGCGGCGGACGGGCGCATTGGGAAATCCTCGAAGGATTGGGGATGCATATTGGCATGGATTTGGAAAAAGACATCCGAAGCGCCGGCCCCTTGCCCTCCACTCAAATGTGCTGGAATGCATGGAATGGCTTAATGGGGACGACCCATTGGCTGGAAGGTCTCATTGGAAACACCTGCGCAGAGCGGGCGAACATTCCCGGTTACGGCACAGGGACAATGCTGGGGCATGGCTGGTTCGGCCTAGAACGTGAACGGTGGGGCGAATTGTTTGATCTTTCCGACGATAAGTTGGAGTTCTTTGAAATCCACGGTCCGGCGGATATCGAGCATTCCAATCTCGGTTGGAAGACGGTCGCCGAATACGCGGAGAAACTCTCCATGGAAGACAATGTGGTTCGTGCCTGTCGGGAGAACCTCGTGGTCTGGGAAAATTATCTAAATGGGATTGGTGCCGCAGGAGACGCCGAAGACGAGAAGCAAGCGGCCTGATCAGGCCGACGCGGGTTCAGGCTGCTCACCTCGCAACGTCACCCGCCGCAAGACCCGACGCTCTGCCGGGTCGAAATCCGTACGTGCATGCATCGTACAGAGATTGTCCCACATGAGGAGGTCACCCGGTCGCCAGACATGCTCATGAATGAAACGCGGTTGCTCCATATGGCGGAAAAGCTCCTCGAGCAGTGCGTCGCTTTCCGCCGACGGGATCCCAACAATCCGAGCGGTCATGAGACGGTTTACTTATAATTATGGCTCGCCAGACATTGGAAGTGCGATAACGACCGGATGCTGATACCGCGGTGCGTCCAGTGCCAGGGCATCCGGCCGTAAAGTCGGATTCCCGCCTTAGTCGTAGACATGTTCAGCTGACGGACCTTCAA
The DNA here is from genome assembly GCA_049601975.1 of Alphaproteobacteria bacterium. Classification (GTDB taxonomy): domain Bacteria; phylum Pseudomonadota; class Alphaproteobacteria; order UBA8366; family UBA8366; genus UBA6544. The sequence continues at coordinate 3,792 of JBMYRC010000059.1, forward strand.
GCCGTTCTTTCATCTCCGCCGACAACGCCTCATACGCGGCACAGGCATTCAATAATAACGTTTTACCGCCAATGCTAGGGACTGCAATCGCATAGAGAGACGTGATCTTCGCCGGGATTTGATAATAACATTGGTCTGTATGGAAATGCATTTCGCCATCCGGAAGAATGCCGTCTTTGCCATCGACAGGCCGGTTCGCAACATACATCACGTGCTTCGTTCGAGCGCCATCTTCCGGTGCCGTGCGGACTTCCTCCAAGGGTCCAAAATGCTTCGCGAAGGTTTCATGGGCATCCGCATCAAAATCCTGGCCCCGGCAATGCAGGACATGTTGCTGGCTAAAAGCGTCCAAGATTTTCTCAATTTCGGCACCTCCAAGCTCTTCGGCTAGGTTTACACCGGTGACTTCGGCACCCAAACTAGGATTGATCGGTTCAATATTTATCGCCATGAGAAGAATCCTTCTGCATTCGCCTCGAACTACCAATGGGAAGAGCTCATCGACGGTGAGTTGCCGGGCCCAAACACCCTGCTCGTATGCGTACCGAAAATATGGCTCCAAGGTTTTTCGGTTATCCTCCACTCTATACGGATAGTAATCATCGCCGAATTCGGCCATGGCTTCTTCCGCTAACGCATAGCCCCACGGGATCAGCATGTGGCTTGCACAGTAATTCGTCAGCCGCCTCAAGCTTCTCGCCTTCGCCTCCTCAAAAGCTTTCAACAATTCCATCGCAATCCAAGGGTTTGCTGCGTAAGCGGCCGACTTAAACGCCATAACGTTCATAATCGGGAAGATACCGGTGTCACGATAATAATATCTTTCAATCTGCCGACAATCCGTCAGTATATGTCGCAACTTAACGTCGCCGTGCTCATACGGCCGCGGGGCCACGCGGTCATGGCCACATCGATTTCTCCATCCAACAACATCTGGCTTAGCGACGAATCCGGCCGCGACGAATAGTTGACCCCATCGGGCAAAATAAGATCGAGTTTCTCCACGCGCCCCGGATCGTTTACGCCAGCCTGTACCCATTCAATCGCTGCCAACGAAATTCCGATATCTTGCTCGATCCACATCCGTGTTTAGATACTCGCCGTCTGCACCCACTCAGGAATACCGATACGTTTTCCCGCCAACTCTGATACTTTCGTCAGGGTAGAATTGGTTTGTACATGGAGTGACGATCTTCGAAAGAATCGCGACGGGAAAACCGGTATTGCGGTTATTGAAGCATCATCCTGCGACTTGAACGTCGCATATTTGAGCATGGAAAGTCCGGAAAACTCTCACTCTCCGTTCTTCGTAAAGCGATAGAATTTTCCTCGACTTCATAAACCATTGCCGTGAGGAAAATAACCTTTAGCTTAACCACACCATGCACCAAATCACGCGTATACTCGTAATCGCTAATCGCCATAGATAGGCGTATGTCGCTGATGTACTTCTTTCCCTCTCAAATGACCACCGCATAAAAAAAGCCCCGGCCGCAAGCGACCGGGGCATATGATTATAACTAATATTAGCTCAGACGTGACCGTAACTGAGCATTGCGTCCGCTACTTTAACAAACCCTGCGATATTGGAACCTGCTAAGTAATTTACAGGCCCGTCTGAGGTTTCACCATATTGAACACACGCATCGTGAATATCCCTCATCATATTTTCAAGAAGCCTGCGCAACTCATCTTCGTCCCAGGCAATACGCGCACTATTTTGGCTCATCTCAAGACCAGATACACCCACACCACCTGCGTTCACAGCTTTAGCCGGACCAAACATCACATTAGCAGCCATGAAGGCATCAACCGCCGCCTGCTCACAAGGCATATTTGCAGCTTCAGCGATGGCCATTGCTCCGTTTTTGATAAGTGTTGCTGCTTCCTCTGCATTTACTTCATTTTGTGTAGCAGATGGCACTGCGCAATCACCTTCAACTCCCCAAGGGCGACCCTCATGAAAAGAGATGTTAGAAAATTCATCCGCAGCTTCAGAAATCCGCCCACGCCTGACGTTTTTCAGTTCTTTGATCCAGTCGATCTGCTCCTGAGAGAAGCCATCTGCGCAATGGACAAAACCACCAGAATCTGACAGCGTTAATGGTTTAGCACCTAACTGCAAACATTTTTCAGCAGCGTGAGTAGCAACATTTCCGGATCCCGAAATCAAAACACGCTTACCTTCAATGGTATCCTTGTGCTGAGCCAGCATATTTCTCAAAAAGAAAATAGCACCATAGCCTGTAGCTTCGGTCCGCATTTTCGATCCACCAAACTCCAAGCCCTTACCAGTTAGGACACCAACAAATGTGTTGGTCATTCTTTTATATTGGCCAAACATATAACCAATTTCGCGACCCCCAACACCGATATCTCCAGCAGGTACATCTGTATCTGGCCCGATATGCCGAACAAGTTCAGTCATAAAGGACTGGCAGAACCGCATAACCTCATTATCCGATTTACCTTTTGGATTGAAGTTAGCTCCCCCTTTGCCACCACCCATGGGCAGTCCAGTCAAACTATTTTTGAATGTCTGTTCAAACCCTAGAAACTTCAGAATCGATTCATTAACCGAGGGGTGAAAACGAAGTCCACCTTTGTATGGACCAATTGCTGAATTGAACTGGACCCGCCATCCTCGGTTTGTGCGAATGCGGCCCTTATCATCTGTCCAAGGAACCCTGAAAGATAAAACACGCTCCGGCTCAGCCATCCTCTCTAAGATTTGGTTCTCATGATATAACGGCTTATCCGCAATATATGGGAAGATAGAAGAAGCAACTTCGAAAACAGCCTGATTAAATTCTGGTTGCCCCGGATTACGTTTTTTTACCCCTTCCATATACCTTTCAAGATATTCCTGCGTTTTAGCATCACCATGAACCTTAGACATCCCTATCTCTCCTATATTATTTATTTGTGATGAACCGTTCGATAAACTGTTCCATATTTGTAATCGCTCAGATGCATGTGTCAACGATGATATAACGAACATACTTATTCCGCATAATGCCATCAAATATCAGGCAAAACTCTGCCCATTCATTGCTTAAATGCTTTGGCAAATGGAGTTAGATTAACACATGAACATTGAACTACGTCAAATTGACGGCCAATTCGCATTTGAGGCTCTCGGGGCACCAATATGGTCTCAATTTGACGACGAAACCGTGCGTATTCTCGATAAAACGTTAAGTCGCCAAGGGGTCTTGGTCTTTCGACGACAGTCAGTTTCGGAGAAGGAACTTGTCAACTTTAGCAATCTATTTGGACACGCCGAGAAAATTGTCCGCGCGGACTGGGCTTCGGCAGATTATGCAGAGGTCACCCGCATTTCAAATATGCGCAATGCGGCCGGTGATCCGATCGGTGGACTGGGTTCCGGAGAGTTGGAATGGCATACTGACCAATCCTACATGACATCACCAGCGACAGGAGCCATTCTTTATGGGGTAGAAGTCCCGCTTGGTGGCCCCGATACAATGTGGGCCAATCTGGCACTTGCATATGACGCCCTACCGGATGCCATTCGGAAAACCGTCGATGGTCGGCGTGGCATATTCAGTTATGCGAAACGCGTTAGTTCCTATGATCAGGAGACGACACCGGAGGAAGTCCGGCGAAAAACGCCAGATGTCTATCATCCTTTGGTAAATACTCACCGGGAAACCGGCCAAAAAGCGTTGTATTTGGATCCAGCAACCACAGCCGGCATCGAAGGCATGCCCGAAGATGAAGGCCTGTCTCTGTTGCAAGAACTCGCGACCCACGCCGCCTCTCCGGCATTTGTATACCGGCATGTCTGGCAACCCGGAGACATTATCATGTGGGATAATGGATTTTTACTGCATCGGCGAGATGCTTTTGCCAGCAATCAAAATCGACTTCTCAAAAGAACTACCATTAGGCTTTCTGAAAAACGACACATTCTGCCGGGCTCATAATTCCGCCGATGCAACGGGCACAAAAAAAGTCCCCGAACGGCGCGAACCGTTCGGGGGCGTATATCTAACAGATAATTTGTGTACTAGTTACCAAACAGTTTTTTGAGAGTTCCCGCGGCACCTTCAGTGATTTTTTTTGATGCTATCAGTCGCACCTGAAACGCTTTTTTGAACCGCATCGGTAGCATCCTATTTCAATTCACCAAAACCAAGAGAGCCAACTGCGTTACCAGCCGCGCCTGTCACAGCATCCATGACTGTCGCAACCACGTCTCCCGCGGAAGCGCCACCTTCTTCCTTACCAATATCCTTTAACTCGATATTCGGTAGCGGCGCGTCCAGTTTCTTGCCTATAAGGAATGCTGCATTATCGCTCGCGGACACTTTGCCGTCGCGCAAAATAATTCGATCGATAATTAGCTTTTTGCCACCATCATCGCTGCTGCTCGATGACTACTCTCCACCACTATTTTAACTGTCGCCGCCACCGATTCCGGCAAAATTTTTCTGCATTCCCCTGGAGCACTTCCAGATCACTACCATCAGATTTTCACTCGTAGGTCACTTCGGGCCCTTAGATGAGGATTTCCTTGATATGGACTGTATCTTCGGTTCCCGACCCAATATCGAGCGTAACGACAACTTCTCCTTACTTGAACGCACTCGGTGTCTCGAACCCGGAGTAATTACTAGCGGAGAATCCTTGTAGCGCCGCCTTGTCTTCATTAGCTGCAATGTCGACTTCACTTAGTGTTACGTTCGCCTGCGTCGCTTCGGATCCGACTTCCCCAACCGCAGTCTTAATAATCGAGCCAACATTCAAAAGTAGAACAACCACTCCAATAAAGATAAGGAGAACGCCGACGATAATTGCTGTTTTTTATCGTACCCTCGCTCCAAAAAGAGTAACGCCGCGCTTTTTAGGGCGCGGCGTCATTTCATCTTATTTATTGGATAATGATTTCAACGCGTCTGTTGTTATCGCTCCGAACACCATCTTTCGTCGCTGTTGCCGGGCTTTCTTCACCCAGATAAAAGACGTTCATCCGCTTGGCATCCACGCCACGCTCGATCATCGCCGCTTTGACTGAGATCGCACGTTTTTCGGACAATATCATATTGTACTTGCTGTCACCCGCACGGTCGGTATGTCCAGTAATTTTGATGGATTTGTCGGCAACCTTCTTCGCCGTACCAATGATTAACGAGAAGATTTCATCGTTGAAGGGGTCTTCTGGATCGGCCCCGTCAAACGGGAAGTAAATATAGAACGGCCCAAGGAACGGTGCTTTTTTCTTCTTTTTCTTTTTCGCCGCCACCTTATTCAAGGGCTTCGCATCGTCAACCGCGTCCATGGCGTCAAGATATGCTATCCGACAAGCGCGAATGTGATCAGGTTGATGGCCTTCTTCTTGCTCTTGCAACCAGCAGTCGTACATCGCTTGTGCCTTCGCCATTTGTTGCGGTGCATAGTCCGCAGCGCCACTCTTTAGTACTTTATTGATGCGTTTCTCGGCCGCCTTTAACGCTGCAGCGGTACCGACAGGAAGTTTACGGCTTTTGATGCCATCCGGCCCTGCGGCTGTCCCGCCGCCAACCTTAATAGCCTTCGACGCGAAATGATCCGCATCCAAGAAGTCTTTTTCATCATTTTCCGCTTTAGCCAAAGCAATGTATTCGGCGTGCAGGCTGCTCAAAAACTTATTGTCGCCCGGCTTCATACTTTCGGCCTTATCCGTCAGCCCGCTACTGCAGGCTGAGAGAGCACCGATCGCAAGCGATACGGCGATAGATCTGAACATCATCATTCAATTCCTCTATTTCAATGAGCTCCGTCGTTTGGACGGAGGTGAGCCCCCCGTTGGACCGCTGAACCGGATAAAAAAACCGCAACCCAGCTCGACTTTTCGGACAATATACATACAATCTAAAGACTGCAATAATGAGCTCTTTGCTCTTATAGTAGTTTCTCAACCCATTTTCTAATTGAAAAAACTACCTTTTTCATACCCACTTGTTGGTAAATCCAACTTGCCTCCGCCGTTCGTATGCGTGAGAATGATCAGAGCCGTGGTTCCGCGAGGACACAGCGGCTGCTTTAAACCGGGGGGCCTAATAATAGGTGTCCTCGCAAATCAGGGAGGAATTACTGATATGAACAGTAAGACCAAAATAGCGCTCGCAATGGGTGTTGGCGCTGCGTTCGCTTTCGGTGCCACGACAGGCGCCGTTGCAGCGAATGTAAAGCGTGGCGGCGTTCTCAATCTCGTCGTTGGAAGTAAGATTCCGTCGTTCGACGGGCATAAAGAATCAACATTCGGCATGATCCATCCGATCAGGCCGTTTTACAGCTTGTTAATGCGGGTCGATCCTAACAACCCGCAGTCACCGACTGCATTCCAGTGCGATGTTTGTGATGGCGATATCCCGACTGCCACGAATGACGGTAAGCGGTATACCTTTAAGATCAAAAAGAATGTTACGTTCCATGACGGTCAAAAGATGACTGCTCACGATGTCGTGGCGACGCATCAAAAGATCATCTTTCCAGGCAAGGGCGTAGCGTCGGTGCGTAAAGGCTTCTTCGGCATGGTCGAGAAAGTCTCAGCGCCGGACGACTATACCGTGGTCTTCGATCTGAAATATGCATCGCCAGGCTTCCTACCAGCTTTGGCGACTCCGTTCAACTTTGTCTACTCTAAAGCCGATATGGAAAAGCACGGCATGGCGTGGCATCAAAAGAACATCAACGGCACCGGCGCCTTTGAATTCGTCCAGCATCAACCGGGCGCGTTCGTTGAGGGTAAAGCTCGTTCGGGCTACCACCACATGGGTGCGGACGGCAAAGCCCTTCCGTATTTGGATGGCTATAAGGCTATTTCCGCACCAAAGATGGCGGTTCGCGTCCAAGCCATTCGTGGCGATCGCGCAGCGATCGAGTTCCGTGGTTTCCCGCCGAAAACGCGTGACGATCTGGTCAATGCCCTGGGTGACAAAATCACCGTCCAGGAAGGCGATTGGAACTGTGTCATGGGTGCCTCGACCAACGTCAACAAGACGGCAAATGGTGGTCCGGCCTTCCATGCAGCAGCAGCCGACACACGCGTTAAGCAAGCACTTAGCCTAGCGATGGATCGTTGGGGCGGTTCAAAGTATCTCTCGAAGATCGCTTTGGTCCGGACGCCGGGCGGCGTGGTGTTCCCGAAACACCCGTTGGCGGCGACTAAAGAGCAGCTCATGGAAATGCCACCCTACAATCCTGACAACAAGGCCCGTCGGGACATGGCGAAAAAGCTGCTGGCCGAAGCCGGTCAATCGAAGCTTAGCTTCAAACTGCACAACCGCGCAGTCGACCAGCCTTACAAGGTCGTCGGCACGTGGATGATTGACCAGTGGAAGAAGATCGGCCTGGAGATTGAGCAGCAAGTACTGCCCACGGGCCCATGGTTCGACGGTCTGCGCAAGAAGAAGACCTACCAAGTTGGTATTGACTTCAACTGCCAGTCAGTCGTGAACCCAGTCGTTGATGCGGCGAAGTTTATTTCTAAAGACAAGACTGGAAACAACTACGCCAGCTTCATCGATCGACAGCTTGATGATTGGTATGTGGAGATGAACCGCGAAGCCGATCCGGCTAAGCAAGCGTCAATCATGCGCGCATTTGAGAAGCGCGTTCTTTGGGAAAAGTCGCACTTCCAGATCAATTACTGGTGGTTCAAGATAAACCCGCACCGTTCCTATGTTAAGGGCTGGGTGCAGGCTCCGAGCCACTATTTGAACCAGCATCTCGATCAAGTCTGGCTCGACAAGTAACACGCCTACTATAGGCTGAAGTTCACCGCCCGCCGGTTAATCTCGGCGGGCGGTTTTTTTGTATCCGCTTTTTGAGTGACCAAAGTGGGATGCATCGGTCAATGAGAACGTTATTAATTTTGACTAAGGAGGAGGGTTACGATGCTATTTCGCTCAAAGCTATTGCTAAATTCAGCTTCACAGCGGCCTTATCCTTCGGCTTTGCCGAGCCGACAGATACTGAAACTCCTAGACACGGCATCACTTCGAATTTTGCTATCACGAGTAAGCTTCTAACGTAATATAGTTACAGGAAATCGACATTCGGGATGATCCATCCCATTCACCTGTTTTATAGACGCCTAATTCGCGTAAATTCAAAAAAGCTCTGTGATCCGAATATTTTCAATGCGCCCCTTGTGAAGGCGACTTGCCGACGGCAAACGATTTTCTGTCGAGATTCGCAGCCACGGTTTCCATCCGGAAAGACTTTGGGGGATGGTCGATAAAACCAATACTGCGCGGCTTCAATTGCCGATGAGTACTCAACCCCACTGTTGATCTCGCAAAACTCTTACCCGTGGAGCCAACCGTCAACGATTACAACGGCGCCAACGATCGTATGTCAAAGACTGGAAAAAGGAATCCAGCTCTATCTCAACCGACATCTTGATCAAATTCGGTTCAATAAATAGCCCACATCCTTCTCGAGAATTTTTTGCCTACCCGTGAATACCAATGGCTATTTTTTTGAGGAGATGCGTCACATGACGGACTGACTGGCGATGTATTACACATCGCAAATTGTCATAAGAGTCCCATGTCTTTAGTGACGAGTGGTTGGAGAGAAAAATATGGTAGACGTAGAAAAGTTAGGGCCATTAATTGGCGCAGAAGTTTCCGGCCCCGATATTTCGAAAGAGCTATCCGCGGAAGAGATGAGCAAAATAGAAAAGACTTTGGCCGAACATGCCGTCATCGTTTTTCGAAATCAAAACATCTCGCCAGACCAACAACTCGCGTTTGCTCGCCGATTTGGCAGCCTCGAAATCAATGCATTCGACAAGCATGCGCTTGAAGGGCATCCGGGCATCTTAAAGGTCTCAAATATTAGGGAAGGAGATAACGACGTCGGCTATGCGGATGCCGGTAGTTTTTGGCACAGCGATATGTCCTATACGAATACGCCGCCACGCCTCACAATGCTCTATGCATTGGAAATACCAATGCGCGATGGAAAGGTTTTGGGAGACACATTATTTGCGAGCGCCGTCCACGCGTATGATGCCCTCACAAAGGAAATGAAAGAGAGAATTCAAAATCTCAAGGCAATCCATGATTTTTCTGCCAAAAAGAGAGGAATCACGCAGCCGGTAAAACTATCACCGGAACAAATAGCAAAGAATCCACCCATCGAACATCCCATCGCTCGGACCCATCCAATTACAGGACGCAAATCCATCTACGTGACCGCTGATGAATGCACAGGTATCGTGGGTTGGGATGCATCTGAAGCGCTTCCCTTACTGAAAGACTTGTCGACACATGTTATCGAGCCGCGTTTTCAATACCGGCACAAGTGGCAGGTTGGTGATCTTTTAATCTGGGATAACTGCGCTGTTCAGCACGTGGTGGATCGAGATTACCAATTTCCGCCAGACCGCCGCATGCTTCATCGATGTACGGTTAATGGCTCCGCAACGTTTTGATTTTACGCGGTTCGTCCACTAGCGGTTAGAGTGGCTCTAATTTCTTTCCCAAATTCCCGCTCTCAATCATGCTCTGGTTCATAACCAATCACCTGGCGGGCATTAGCTATATCCCAGAACATTCGCGTATTGTTTGAGAGGCCATTAAAGACTTGAAAAGTAATCCCATCTTCATTGCGGATATCCGCAGTCTCGATCGATTTCATATAAAGCTGCACTGTATCCCGTTCCAAAAAACAAACACATAAGAAAGGCAACCCCGACCAAACCACCTCGAATAACATCGTATTGCGCGGAAATTAAACCTTTCCCCCTAACATAACTTTAAATCGATATTGCCCCCCTTGTCGGCCTCTTGAAGCCCATAGACAATGTTGAACCGAATGAAAAATTACGGCTTTGAAGGTTATCCGATGTATTTTTCGAATATCAGATTGATTATCATCCTGATGATTTCAATCCTCTCCTGGCCGGCGTCGGCACAGTACGATGCCCTTACATGCGCGCCATACGTTCATGGCGAAGCGAAGCTAAAAGTCCCAACATTTTTCTGCGCAAAACGCGAAGATGCTGAAGCGTATATTGACGTGATGGAACGCCGACGATTAAAGAAGATCACACGTAAAGAAGGCGGGAGACTTTTAGCGGAATTCCAGCAGACACGAGAATGTTTTCATATCGCAACCAGCCACACGTCCCGGCGCACGTTACATCAGGGTGTCGAGGCGGCCCCTCACTGCAAATCACTTGGCCTAAAGGCAACGAAATGGCCCAGTCTGATTGAAGCCGAACTCACGGGCGATAAATCCAAGATATGGATTTTGACGAACGCGCTTGTACCGCCAGTCGAAAACTAGACAATTTCAAAGCAACCATTCGGAAGCTTGCGCTAGTTAGATCAAGGGGTTTTCAATATGGCTAAGATCGACGATCCAATTGCCTTTGAGCTCTTCAAAAACTCAATATTTTCGATCGCGGACGAGATGGCATTGACCATTTGCCGAACAACTTACTCCGGCGTCCTGCGTGACAACATGGATTTCTCCACCGCATTTGCGGACGCAAACGGCAAACTTGTGGCACAAGGCCTCACGCTACCGGGTCATCTGGGCTCTATTCCGACGGCACTTGATGTCATCATCGATAGGTTTGGAGAGGAAATTCAGCCTGAAGATATGTATATCATGAACGATCCGTTCGACGGTGGAATGCACCTACCGGATATCTTCATCTTCAAACCAATATTTTGGGAGGGGAAGCGGGTCGCATTCGCAGCAACGATCTGTCACCACGTGGATGTGGGCGGACGAGTACCGGGATCCAATGCTTCGGACTCGACGGAGATATATCAGGAAGGTCTCCGAATTCCTCCAATGAAGCTCTATGACCAGGGAAAATTAAATGAAACCCTGTGGCTGATGATTGAGAAAAACGTCCGCATGCCGGTACAGATCTTCGGCGATCTTCGGGCACAACTAGCTGCCTGCACAATTGCTGAACGACAATTCCTAGAGCTGATAGAACGCTTTGGCGCGGAGAATGTTGATGCCTATATGGCCGAGATCATTGACTATGCGGAGAGATTGACGCGAGCGGCCGTGAAGGATTTACCCGATGGGGAGTATGACTTCGAAGATTGGATCGACGATGACGGAATCGAAATTGATCGCCCCATCCGCCTTTACGTAAAGGTGATTAAGAAAGGGGAGAGGATGTTAGTGGATTGGACCGGCTGTTCGGTACAGGTCAAAGGCGCGATCAACAACACACTTTCCTATACCAAGGCCGCCAGCTACGCGGGAATCCGGTCCGTCTTGCCAGATGGCATTCCCAACAATGAAGGTGTCTTCCGTGTCATCGATGTCGTCGCACCGGCCGGAACAATTGCAAATAACGTTCTACCCGCTGCATGCGCAGCCCGTGGATTGACGGGATTTCGGATGGTTGATTGTATTTTTGGTGCTCTCGCAAAAATGCTGCCGGACAGTGTTTGCGCGGCATCGGATGGGGGCAACTCCGGCCTATCCGTTGGCGGCTACGACGCAGACCGCAAACCATATATCTATGTAGATTTCGCCTGCGGGACCTGGGGTGGACGTCCTTGGGCGGACGGTTTGCAGGGCAATTCCAATATGTTTGCCAACATGGCCTCTCAATCCGTTGAGGTAATAGAAGCGGAACAGCCAATTGAAATCTTGGCCTATGAGCTGCTTCCGGATAGAGCCGGCGCCGGTAAATTCCGAGGGGGTGCTCCGTATTTTCGGGAATACCGCTTCACCGAAAAGGAAGCCGTACTCCAAGTTCGTTCGGACAGAGCACGATTTCGGCCATATGGGCTATATGGTGGCCTGCCGGGACAACCATCTGCCAACTATCTAAATCCCCTACAAGAAAATCAAAAACTAACGTCTAAGCCAACTATGATGATTAAGAAAGGCGACGTATTCCGACATGAATTGGCCGGTGGGGGCGGTTGGGGTGATGCTTTAGAAAGAGATCCCGCACATGTGCTTCGTGACGTCCGAAACGAGTTGGTCGGCATTGAAGCCGCGCGTGAATCTTATGGCGTTGTCATTAATCCAGATGCATGGACCTTCGACACTAAAGCAACGGAGGAGTTGCGGGCTCAAATTCGAGCGAAACGCGGATGGAAAGAAAGCCCCTTTGTCGCCTGGGATGATGAAGGTACTGAAACTGCTTTGGCCGCAGCTGAATAATTTTGATTATAGACGATACAACGGGGCCCGAGATGAAAAATTACCGAATTGGCGTTGATATCGGCGGAACGTTTACGGATATCGTCTTGATGGAAGATAGCGGCGCGGTTCTGACCAAGAAAATTTCGTCCAGTGTCGAGAATTATGCACAAGCCATTGTGGAGGGATTAGGAGAGGTTTTTGAGCAGAACAGCCTTTCCGGTGCGAATGTTCAGGAAGTGCTTCACGGCACGACCGTCGCGTCGAATGCCATTCTCGAGCATAAAGGCGCTAAAACGGGCTTGATAGGCACGAAAGGATTCCGAGATGTTCTCGAAATTCGAAATTTACGGATGCCTCGCCTCTATGACCTGCATTGGGAAAAGCCTGCTCCCCTTGTAGAGCGCTATTTGCGCCTAGTCGTCGACGAACGTGTTAACACCACCGGTCACATCGTGCATCCTCTTGATCCGAGAGATGCGGAAGCCATCGTCGATCGATTGTTGTCGGAAGGTGTCGAAGTTATCGCGGTCTCTCTGATAAATTCATTCGCAAATCCCGCCCACGAACAGATGCTCAAAGAGATCATCGGGCGCAAGGCACCGGACATGCCGGTTTGCATCAGTTTCGACGTCTTGCCTGAGATTAAGGAGTATGAGCGGACATCAACAACGGTTATCAACGCATATTTGTTGCCCATCGTATCGAGATATCTAGCGAACCTGCAGGAACAATTCGCTGATACCTCCATCGAAGCGCCGATACTCCTCATGCAGTCGAATGGCGGTCTCATGACGGCAGAAGCCGCAGGACGATTGCCCTGCAATATTGTTGAATCCGGCCCGGCGGGTGGTGTTGTCGGCGGTCATGCATTCGGTGGAAAAGTTGGACTGAAAGATATCATCACCTTCGACATGGGCGGCACCACGGCGAAAGCATCTCTCATCGAAGATGGTGAATATACGCGATCTCTCGAATTCCAGGTCGGTGGAGGTATCCTAACCGGTTCCAGATTAATGACTGGTGCCGGCTATCTACTAAAGGTACCGGCCATCGACTTAGCCGAAGTCGGTGCTGGCGGCGGCTCGATTGTCTGGATTGATGCCGGCGGTTCCTTGCAGATTGGGCCGCAAAGCGCCGGCGCAAATCCGGGTCCAGTTTGCTACGATATCGGTGGTGAAGAGCCGACGGTGACGGATGCCAATGTCATTCTCGGCTATTTAAATCAAGAATATCTCGTCGGTGGAGAATTAAAAATCGATGCATCGCGAAGCTACCAAGTTTTTGAGGAACGCATCGCCAAGCCCATGGGGCTATCGGTTGAGCATGCCGCTTATGGCGCACATCAAATCGTCATTTCAAATATGATCAGAGCAATCAGATCAGTGTCTTCCGAACGCGGGCGCGATCCTCGGCAATATGCCATGGTACCGTTCGGAGGCAACGGTCCCCTCTTCGCAGCTGGAATGGCACGCGAATTACAAATGAAACACATCGTCGTGCCCCCGTCCCCGGGACTTTTTAGCTCGTTCGGCTTGCTCTATGCGGATATCGAACATCACTATTCGCGCACGGTCCAACGGGTCATTCGAGATATGGATCCGAGCCTACTAACAGAAGTCTGGAACACGCTTGAAAACCAAGCTCGCGAACAGTTGCGGATTGATGGATTTGGCCAAACGCAGATGCGGTTTCAACGAGCGGCGAATATGCATTACAAGGGGCAAATTTTTGAACTGACCGTCCCCGCTCCGAACGGATCCTTTGACGCGGAGAAAATAGGCCAATTGGAAGACCTGTTTGGGCAGGAACACGAGCGCACATACGGCCATCGTGCGGGACCAGAGGAACCGGTTGAATTGGTCAACGCGCAGCTCATCGGTATGGGAATACCCGACCAATCGCGAATACCCGAAAAAGTGACTGTTGAACGAAGAGGCCCCCAAGGTGCACTACCGAACCGACAGGCCTATTTTGGTAGAGATATCGGTTGGATAGATACTCCAGTCTTGCATCGTTCGGACCTAGCAAAATCCATGTCCGGCCCGTTGATTATCGAAGAATATGATGCGACCTGCCTCGTGCCACCGAATGCCAAAGCTTACCTGGACGAATTCGGCAATATTTCAATAGATCTCTAAAACTCGCCCAAACACACCTGGGGAATAAGACTTAAGGATCATCAACAGGATGTTCTTGCTAGCAATCACCCGTACTTGCTAAATCAAACCCTTTCGCACTCGAGCTTACAACTTGCTCACCTTTTCGCTTTCGAAACCCAGAAATTCGGCCTAAGACAGTCGAAAGGGCACGCCATGTCTTCGGTAAAAACCAAACGACAAAAAGGCACAATATCCCGAACAGAATAAGGAACAATGTCGGTTTAAGCGCGGCGATAGTTATACCAATAACAACCAATATATCTTCGGCGAAAGAAGTGACCCAATTACTAACAGGTTCTGGTGATGTGTTTATCAGGGCTCGGCTGCCGGATTTTGTTGCATGGCTGCCAAGAGCGACCGCTCCCCCACCCAGCAATACGGCGGCAATCTGATATGGCTCACTAACATCCGCAATTGTCCCAGCCGCCAACAGTGCTCCAGCGGGTACGCGAATGAATGTATGTATAGAGTCCCAAACGCCATCCACACCGGGAATTTTATCGGCCACAAATTCAACAATATACATCACGACCGCGACTCCCAGAACCAACGGATCGGAAATCACTTCTAACGATTGTGGCAGAGCCACAAAGCCGAAAACATTCAGCAACCCGAGAACGGCAACAGTCGCATACAAATTAATGCCGCTCGCCCAAGCGGCACCAAACGCGAGCGATATCATCGCCAGCAAATCCATTTATTTTTCTCCAACTAGGTCGTTGTTCATGAACCCTACAACCTAAATAATCAATTCGATTGAAGCTACGGCATGAAAGCGTAGAAGCCAAAATGGAAATCGACAAAACCTGGCGATGCTGGAAAAATTTGCAAGGCGCGTCATTTCAGTCGTTTGAAATATTGTATTGATGCGTCCAGCTTCGTTTTCGGCGGCGAAAATATCGGACAGATGAACCGCGCGATACCGCAATCCATCGCCCGGAACTTCGTTGATGAACAACGCACCCGTCCCAAACGCACTTAGCGAAAGTTATATTTCAAACTGTTGAGACGCAAAGTTCGCCAACGTGGAGTATCGTTGAGCAAATAGGGTATCTTCGACGGTTTCGAAATAGTGACGGACATTATCGAGACGATCTAACTCAGGGTTTGATACTTTAAGTTAGTGTCACTTCGACGCCCGCGGCGTGAGCAGGCTCTCCATCGCCGACGCAAATCGCTCGAGCGCCAGCTGGGCCGTTGAATCAAATATTTTAGAGTTTGTTTCGTTCCAGCCTGATTGCGCGCCGTAAACTCAGCTGCTCGGGGTAATACGCGTTCCGCCGTTTCCTGCCAATGCGCATCCCAGGCAGCACGGTCACTTCGTAAACGTTCGTAGCGCCTGATTAATTCCTGCACGTCCGGCATGGTAATCGCCTCCTTCCCAGTTATTGACCCAGCAATGTCTTCCGTTGGGTTGACGCACTAACGCTCGCCCCCAGACTGGAGTTTCGAATGGTAGATTCCCGTCCTGCAGTCAATCGCTGGCGACGGCGTTCGTCTCTAGCGGCGTCTTGAACTTGGGGCCTCCGGTTCGGGAGGTGGCGGAGGCGGGGGAGAGGGAGCAAGACACATTTGGCTCAAGTATCCTTCCGTTAAATTGTAAAAGGGGATTAAGTTTTAAAAATGTTCGCAGTTGGCATGATGTATTTAAATCCATACCGAAATGAAATTAGTTATTGTCCAGTAATGGAAATAATTTATGCCGCTGAATATTTGGAAGACACAAAATTGAGCACCATTTTCCAAATCCATCTTGTAGTATTATTGTAATCGCATATTTTTAGCTCAAGACGTTATCCGTTTTGTCTATATTGGCCTTTTGGAAATAGAGAACAAAAAAAGAATATTATTAGAATAAAACAAGAATATTTCACCGCGACTCGACAATTAGTTCCTTATATGTTCTTCATGAATTATTGACTAGAGAATACCTACGAGCTGCCCAGATTCCGGCTCGAGTTTTCATACCGAAATCGAAATGTTATTTGATTTTCCGTTATACCGTCGAAATACGCTAGTCGCTTCCTGACCAAACTTCTCAAGTTTGACGTAAATTAACATTTTGGTGACATTTTGTTGATTTATTTTTTGTCTTTTCTCTCGTCCACGAGAACTGGATGTAACTTTCACGTCTTGCCCCAACATCGTGTATCGTGCATTCGCGCACCGCGCCGAGGCTATCGAGCCATTCATGTGCGTCGGTGTGTGACGCGATGGATCGACATTCCGTACGATTGTGCCCCAAATCATATAAGGCTGGATACATGGTTCATCGGAAAAACCGAGTACAGCTTAAGGCCACCAGGGGCCATTCGTCCGTGGAGAACATACCAACTCGCCAGGGCATCGGCGCTTGCTCTATCGCGCTGATGATCGTTACAGGCTGACAATCGATATACGCGCACCGATGAGACCTCTCATAAAAGGTCAGTTCACGCGCGAGTTTTCGGAATTTTTGGTCTCATCGAACGCATATAACTCCGTGCGATCGGGCGACCGCATATGGCGGGCGACATGAACGATATCGGCATAGCCCGCGTCGCGTATTTCAATCGAGGATTTCGTATTGACTGGCAATCGCCCTTCCCCCGTGTTCATCCGGCCCGTTCTAGCGACCTGTTGAAGCGTGATTTCATTGCCATCGGTCCTGCCCGTCGCGGAAATTCTAAATGCATCCGCGGCATGGCTCGTCCAGTCGTATATTGGGCGTTCGCTGAAATGACGCTGAGCCGGATCGTATTGACGGCGATTTTGACGCAGCGCTTCTAGGCCTTGCTTGCAAGCTTCTTGGGCGAATACAGATGTTTTAAGAGTACTCGCGCCGCTTCGATACCGTCTTGCACCGATATCCTGGGTGCAACACGGCAGAGGATCCCTAATTCTCGCAGCATTTCCAGTCTCGACCGTCCGCTACCAAGCTCTCGTACCATAATGTCGTGAGGTTGGAGGTGTTGCCGTATACATAGGAGTTTCGGACAAGACCTTTCCATAATGCAAGTGCCCTTCTCCGGATGCTTCGCAATAATCAATGTACCGGCGCTGATTTTCCACTTCCAGAAAAAATCAAATTGCCGTTGAAACGCTTATCCCCAAATCCCACGCCGTGTGAACCGGCTTGAGCGGGAGCCAAGGGAAGCTTCCTATTAGCCCCTCATGGTTCGCTTCGCCCAACACGCGGCCAAATAAGGCGCCCGTGATAGCTACGTTGAAAGAACATTCGAATTCCTGCTCGTATTGTTCTTTCGACATATCCCGTGAGGCGGCGTCTAATTCCTTTTGGGGAATTACACTGGTATCGGATGCTTTGTAAACACAGGCATACCACTCAGGATCATTCGCCAGACTTGCTTTGCGAGCGATCTCGTAAATTTTCCAAAATGGTTATTTCCACGCGGCGTTCCCAGCCATAACGCCCCACCATTGCGTTCCGCTAGTGCGGGTTGAATAATTTTGGAAAACAACCGTTCTTAAATGTCGGCGTATTCGTCTAGCACGACATAATCGAGATATAGCCCACGTAATCGATCAGGGTTCTCTGCTCCAAGCAGCCAAATTCTCTCTTTCCCCGGCAACTCTGCGTAACTCGGTCTCATAGAACTTTGCGTCGGGAATTGCGCCGGCGAATTCTCGGCAATAGGACCAGGCAATTCGTTTGGCCTGTCCGAACATTGGCGCGATATAGGCATCTTGGGGAAGCGGCATGGAAGTTGTAAGCATCTTACGCAATAACTGGTTCACAGCCATTACGGCTTTCCCGAAACGGCGATGATAGACGGCAAAGGAAAACCGTTTGGATGACTCGTGAAATTGCCGCTGTGGCGGTCTTGGCGAGTACGGTACGAAGACACGCTTCATCGTTCAATTTCCATATGGTTGGATATTTCAGTCGGTTGAAATGATCTCGGCAGGCGAATGCATCCAACGCACTTTAATTATTTCTTTTGGGGTCTTGGGTGTATCGGCGAATGTGTCGCCCGCCAATTTGCTCACAAGCCACCGCGTATGGTTCGCCAGTTCTTTCAATCTCGGCAATTCCGACGTCTCAACCACTAGGAATTTATCGTTAATCCATCAAGTTGAGCGCAAACGCCAATTCGACGCGCTGCCAACATTTGTGCTTCGACTTCAGAGGAATTTGCCGTCGCACATAAGACATCCGGGCGTCAAGGTGTTCCTTTGACGGCGCAAGCAGCGGTTAGTGTTTTGGCTTCCCGTATACCGTCAAGGACACGCTCTAGCGCCACTGTCGAGAGCGGCTTGCACTTTGGAGTAACTTTCGAGGGAACTGCCAAATTCTGGATAAAACACTCCGATCTGGAGGAATGTCACGGCCGTACCGACGGCAACCAAAATTCGCTACCGTATTCGTATGACGCAAAATTTCGAGTTTCAAAGGAAGAGGCTCGTGAATTGGCCTTAGGCAATTTTTGAACTCGCTAGACTCTATCATGATATAGACGTTTTGTCTGCCGGCGATTCAGACACCGAAATGTTTAACAAGAATCTCAAGCCCCCGACGCATAATCTCTATCTGTGCAGCTCCTCTTACCAGTTCTTCCGTACAGCAGACCAACGTTACTTCCTTGGATGCAATCGGTCCAACGGTCGCCATTTCTTGCTGCCATCGTCATATGCTTCGGTTTTCCTGGCCGCGGCACCATTTCCTGAATGCCCAGTATCTACATATTTCTGATAACGTCCGATTACTCTTCGTTCGATCGCAGACGATTGCCATAATCGCCCTAATATCTCACCAGCCGTCTTTTGTTTGTGATCTATGCTTTTACGCCGAAAGTATGTCTCCAGCGGATTGTGGGAATACACTCGAGCGCGCTTTCTAATCGTGTTCTCTTTTCCCGAAAAATTGTCGATTAGGACCGGGTCGTGCTGCCATCTCAGGGAAGACCTAAGATCACTATATGGTTCGGCAGGGTAGGTTTAACGCAATTTCGCTTTCTGTCGAGACGCCATATGGTCTGGTTACTTGCAAATAATCCGATGGATTTATCGCCTATGAGAATCGGACGACCACGACCAATACACTTAGGTCCCAGCTGTTGCACAAATCCCTTAAATCATGTCCAACAACGAACACCGCCGAATAACACGCTCAGCAATTCTTCTTTTTTAAACGCGCTTCGTCTAATGGGGAGGAGCGAAATTAATGCGCTTAATTAAAGAAAATAAAGCCTGTTGCACGACAGGGCTGTTTTGCTCCCTGCACGCAGCAACACATCGCTAAACTTGCACATATTAAATAGACAAAATGTCTTTGCACGAACAGACATTTTGTCTATTTAGGTTCGTTGCCTTTCAACTCAAATCATGTTGCTGTCTTGCTCATGGCTAAAAACGATCCACCGAGTGCAGAAATTATCCGCCGAGGCTTTGGCACGCGATTGCGTAGCCTTAGGCAAGCCCGTGGATGGGAACCCAAGCAAACCGCAGCACGCTTAGATATCCTTTATCACCGCTATATGAAATATGAGGAAGGTTTGAGGGAGCCCCCATTTTGGCTCCTAGTGCGCATGGCACGGCTTTATAGCGTCACGACGGACTTTTTGTTGATAGGTTCTGAGGGGAAGAGTCAAGAAATTCCGATTT
>JBMYRC010000060.1:0-23393 GCA_049601975.1 Alphaproteobacteria bacterium
TGGAATCATAATCCATGTGTCCGCGGTTCAAGTCCGTGATCCGCCACCAATTAAGCCGTTGATAGACGGTACGAAATCGAGGGATGGGCCAAGTGGCCTATCCCTCTTTCTTTTCGAGAAATGAGGGCTTGAACCGTCTTTCACAGAGACGCGCCCGTTAGATGTCGCACCGATTTATTGCAAGCAAAGCCTATCCGTTGAGAACCGCCCTGTGGTTTTCAGCTGTATCGACCAGCCACGCGTCTTCATCGTTGTCGTCGTCCCAATCGTAGGGGAACTCAAGATCATCGTATAGCCAACGATAGGTAAGCTTCTTCTGTTCATGGGTATCAAGTTCCCCGGCTTCGTAACGCTCCAGCACTGAATCGATCACAAGTTCTATAAACCGATCGGCCACCTGTCTAACAACTACTGGATTATAAATATATTCTTTTCTATAAATTGTGTTTATTAGAATTTCATTATTTTTATTTAAAACTCAAATAAAATATCAACGAATATAATTTTATCCAAACAAATTGGCACATTTTGCATACTGTTACTTAACTTAAGATACAAAATGTTTTAAATTTCTTCAGCCCTGGGATCACTCTCAAAAACTTCGACGACAGAAGAGATATACGCGGCCCACTCCGTTTCGAGCTCATCCAATACTGCTGTTACCATCACTTTATAAGTCATTTTCCGCAGGTCCGCTTTTGCTGCAACTCATTCCTTGTTAAGTATATTTAGCGCGCACTTCGTTAAGATTTTCTTGATGAGACCGTTCGCGTTGGACGCAATGCAGCATCAGCAACATCACTCAAACATTTTTTCTTTGCCCGTCTGAATGAATAAAGCTTGCGAAGCCTTACCGATCCGTCCCGCGAGGCATCGCGGCCATAATTGCCCAAAGGATTATCAGCACCAATTGCCACCAACTGGCCCAAACAGAAAAACTGAACAGGCCCGAGCCAAAATAGACCCCAAAGAGTCCAACGGCGGCCAGGCCCGCCGATGATCCAGACATCGCTTTCCGGCACGCGCCACAAAATGCGATGCCTAGCGCTCCAATAAAGGCACAAAATCCAATCACCCCGGTTTCCGCTAAAACCTCAAGTGCCCAACTATGAGGATGGGACGGCAAATACTCCGCCTTCAGCACTGCGATAATTTCACCCGCACCCGCGATTTTGTTAATGGCGTCGATCCCATAACCGAACCACATCGCATCAGGCATTCGGGATATAACGAAGAGCCAGATTATCTGACGATGCCGATCCACCGTATAGGGCGATACGGGATACCCGTCGAAATCCGCATGATCGGGGATCGTCTGCGAAGCGAACCAGAGGTACCAGCCCGCGACGGCGGCGACCATAACCGCCATACCGACAATGGGGATACCGACATAGCGCCGCCCCAGCCACGTGATCGCCACGCAATAGGCTCCAAAAAACAGGCCCATAACGGCGGCACCGCCGCCCGTCAAATAAGCAAAGACGACAAAGCTGGCTGAAATGGCCAAACTACCAAGCAGAATTGTCCTGCCAAGCCGATAACCGATACAAATTAATACGGGGATCAAGCAAGCGGCCGGAGCGGCGTACAACTTCATGACCTGCGGTGGGTAGCCTTCAACAAATTCCTTAAACCGCAACGCCCGAATATATTCAGTACCTCCCAAAAAATTCACTGCGATCAGCAAAACCGATACTACCGCCGCCGCGATCAAAACTTTTTGCGCCAATACCAAACTGTGCGGATTATTATGCATGAACGCCCATAGAAGCGATCCCAAACAAAGGTAAGCGGCGCTCCGAAACCAAACCTGCACCGACTTCATCGGGTCGACGGATAAGAAGAGACTCGGAATCCAGGCAATGAAGACAATCCCGATCGCGATCCCAAGTGGCGATCTCAAACACCCGGCCGCCTCACTTAACCACAGCGCGCGATTGGGGTGTAGGATGGCCACGGCCGAGGCGAGGGCCAACAGTGATGTCGTATAGCTGATGCCAATCTGAGACAGCGGGACCGATAATCCAATGCAAACGGCAGCAAGGGCCGCCAGAAGATCGCGTTTTCCAATTGGTGCTGAGTGAGTTTCCACGGCTTTTACTTATACAACTCGCTGCGAGAGCGCACTAAACCGAATGCCACAGATGTTCTCAAGCAAAGAGAAGGGTCGTGCGTATACTTTCCTTAGGATTCATAGTCGATCCAATCCGCCGGAATATGCCGCCAAGTGGTGTTCTGGGCCTGCTCTTCCAGATAATGCGCGCCCATACTGACGCTTCGCGGCGTCAGCAAAAACATCCGCGTCGTCCGCCAATCGAGCCCGAGATCCAGTACCACGACTGCCCCCACGCCATCCAGGTTCATCGGAATCGTACGCCCACCACGACGAGCAGCAAGCTCTTCCTCGATCAACTCACCGAGGCGGCCATAGGGACCGAACGTACCTTCCTCCTTGGCGATACCGGTGACTTTCGGCGCACGTGGGTCCATGCCGTGCAGCGGAATGCCGTAGCCCGGCACCCGCTCTCCTTTCGTATGTGCCTCCGCCACGATCGCGCACGCCTCCACGCGCAACCGGTCTTCCGTTATTTCAGCAGGATCCTCGGCTATCGCGCTTAACCTGATGGACATCAACTTCGCCAATTGCTCACCCAACCCGCCCATACGGTCGCCGAACGCCATGATACCTCCCGCAACAGCACTCTGGATCGTCGTGCCGTAGGAGGCAAAACATCGCGCCACCATCGATGGCGGTGCGATACCATGCTCGACGGATGCGACAAGCAAAGCGTCGAGCACACGGGCCTGCGGTTTCGTCGGCAAGTCTCCCGCGAACATCAAATACATCATCTCGGCAAAAGAGATCGAGCCTGTCAGCTCGGAGAGTTTCCGGCTGCGCACGAGAATTTCCTCTTCGGTCTCGGTACTCACGACTTCGGCAATGCCAGTCCTCCAAGTCTTCATATCCATCGTCGCCATTTCGGCCTCCTTCATTCGCTCTCCACAATCACTTTCCCGAGTGTAGCCCTATGCCGGTTCCGGTACAGCGCGAGGCTTGCGATTTCGGAACAGCGTGCGAGATTCGGCGACACAAAAAGAAACGAATCTGATGGGGCTAACCGTTCATGAATGAATTTGACTATATCGTCGTCGGCGCGGGCTCAGCCGGTGGCACAGTCGCGGCGCGCCTATCCGAAGACCCGAATTCCACAGTCTGCGTTCTGGAAGCAGGCGGGCGCGACTGGAACCCCTACATCCATATCCCCGCGGGTTTCATGAAGACGCTGGTTGATCCGGCGGTGAATTGGCTCTACGAATCCGAACCGAGCGAGGGGACGGCCGGGAGGCGCATCCACGCGCCACGCGGCAAGACGTTGGGCGGATCCTCCTCAATCAACGGAAATATCTATAGCCGGGGACAACGGATGGATTTCGACGGCTGGGCCCAGCGCGGCAATCGTGGCTGGGGCTATGCGGACGTCCTGCCATATTTCAAACGCTCGGAGCGCCGCGTCGGCGACGGTGACGAGACCTTCCGGGGGCGCGATGGCAGCCTGATCATCACCGATATCGACTACCGTCATCCACTCGCAGATGATTTCATCAAGGGTGCCGTCAACTATGGCATCCCCTTGAACGAAGACTATAACGGCGCCGCTCAGGAAGGCATCAGTTACACGCAACGCACCATCCATCAGGGCCGGCGTGTCAGTTCAGCACGCGCATTCCTGCGCCCTGCCCTCAAGCGCCCGAATATTGAGGTGCGCACAAAGGCTCACGCGACGAAGATCGTCTTCAAGGGGAAGCGTGCCGTTGGCATTCAATACATGCGCGGCGGGAAATCCGTCGAGATCCGCGCGCGTCGCGAAATCATCCTCTCGGGCGGCTCCGTCAATTCGCCGCAACTGCTGCAGCTCTCAGGCGTCGGCCCGGTCGGATTGCTCAAGGACATCGGCATTCCCGTCCACCACGAGCTGTCGGGTGTCGGAGAAAATCTCCGCGACCATTTCGTTTTACGGATGGTAGCGCGTATCAAGACCATGGATACGATCAATCAACGGGTCAACGGCCTTCCGTTGATGACCGAAGCCTTCAAATACTTCACCGGTCAGCCGAGCGTCCTCGGCCTGTCACCGACCCTGGTCTATATCTTTTGGAAATCCAATCCAGCGCTCGACAACGGCGATCTGCAGATATCCTTCACGCCCGCGAGTTATAAGGAAGGCGTGCAATCGCAGCTTGACGACTTCCCAGGCGCGACCGTGGCGCCCTGGGTGCAGCGGCCGGAAAGCATTGGTTATATCCGCGCGAAATCCGCAGACCCGTTTGAAGCGCCCGCGATCCAACCGAATTACTTTTCCCACGAGACCGACCGACGACTCTCCATCGCGGGAATGAAATTGGCGCGTGATCTCATGCAAACGCCGGAGTTTTCGCCCCATGTCGAATGCGAAGAGTTACCTGGCAAGGACGTCCATACAGAGGACGAGATGCTAGCCTATTACCGCCAAAACGCGACCACCACCTTCCACCTAATGGGCACCTGCCGGATGGGCCCGGACAGCGATCCGACCGCCGTCGTTGACGACCAATTACGGGTCCGCGGGATCGAAGGATTGCGCGTCGCCGACGCTTCCATCATGCCAACCATGCCTTCCGCCAACACCAACGCTTCCACCATCATGATCGGCGAGAAATGCGCCGACTTCATCAAGGGCCGGCAACTGGAATCCGTGAATTTGGCAGGGTCTTAGGAACCACGCTTATGGACTACGATTACATCATCATCGGTGCCGGATCAGCCGGCTGTGTACTGGCGAACCGGTTGAGCGAGGACCGCAACAAGTCAATATTGTTGCTCGAAGCGGGCGGTACTGACCGTAATATTTTTATTCACATCCCCGCCGGATTCTTCAAGACCATCGCCAATCCGAAAGTCAACTGGCTGTATACGACCGAGGCGCAGGAAAGCTCCGGCAATCGCAAGATTTCTTGGCCCCGTGGCAAAGTGCTTGGCGGTTCGTCCTCGATCAACGGACATCTGATCGTGCGCGGCCAGCAGGAAGATTACGACGGCTGGCGGCAGTTGGGGAATACTGGCTGGTCCTTCGACGACGTCCTCCCCTATTTCCGGAAGTTCGAATCGGCGTCGCTCGGTGACGAAAATTTGAGAGGCCGTGACGGACCTATCAAAGTGCAGGAGCCGATTGAGCAGCACCCCCTCACACGCGTCTTCATGGACGCCTGCGAGGAAGCGGGGCTCCCCCGCAATGCCGACTATAACGGCGCCACACAAGAAGGCGCGGGGTTCTTTCAATATGCCCTCGGCAACGGGCGCCGTATGAGCACGGCGCGGGCTTATCTGAACCCGGCCAAGCGACGACCGAACCTTCAAGTCACAACCAAGGCGCTCACCAAAGGGATCATCGTCAAGGATGGTCGTGCGGTCGGCGTGCGCTACAAGCATGATGGGATCGAATGGGAAGCGCACGCACGGGGTGAAGTTATTCTCTCCGCAGGAAGTATCGCTTCACCGCAAATTTTGGAACGCTCAGGCATCGGCGACGGCGCGCGCCTGAAGGAGCACGGTGTCGACATTGTCCACACGTTGCCCGGCGTTGGTGAAAATTTACAAGATCACTATGTCGCGCGGTTCTGTTGCCGGGCGAAGAGCGTTGAGACCTTTAACGAACGGGCGCGGGGCTGGCGGCTCGGTTGGGAAATTTTGCGCTACGCGGCGACACGGCGGGGCTTGCTCACCGTGGCGCCCGGCAATGTCAGCGCTTCCGTGAAGATTATGCCAGGTGTCGCCACGCCGGACATTCAGTTCGCCTTCGCCCCCGCAAGTTATGTTGAAGGGCAGCTCGGTGTGCTCGACAATTTCCCCGGCATGACCTGCGGCGTCTGGCAACATCGCCCTGCTAGCCGGGGCTCGATCCACATCGCGTCGATCGACCCAGAGCAGCAACCCCGCATTCAGCCGAACTATCTGTCGGACAGTATAGATCAGGAAACGCTTGTCGGCGGGCTGAAATATGCGCGGCAATTATTCGCGCAACCGGCATTGGCTAAATATGTTGATGCGGAAACCGTACCTGGCCCAGACGTGCAAACCGATGACGAGCTGCTGGATTTCGCGCGCCGGACCGGCTCCACAGTCTACCACCCAATCGGCACCTGTAAGATGGGCAATGACCCAATGGCCGTCGTCGATCCGGAGCTACGTTTGCACGGGCTCGATGGGTTGCGGGTCGTGGACGCCTCCGTGATGCCGCTCATTCCATCGGCCAATACCAATGCGGCCGTGCTGATGATCGCGGAGAAAGCAGCGGATATGATAAAGGCTGCGCATTAAGGGTTAGCGATTCTCAGGCTATAATTCCGGCGCATGCGAAACGTAAACCCGGAACCATAGCCTGAGTGATACTGTGAGGCACAACCGTGCCCTAAATCACGCCATCTTTCACCAACTTCTCCAAGTCCGCCGGATCTACACCTAATTCGCCACAGAGGATTTCCTCGTTGTGTTGACCCTTGCGCGGCCCGGGATGACGGACTTCCGCTGGGGTTTCGGACATGAACGGAAAGGCTGCCGTCATCCGAACCTTGCCGAGGTCCTCGTCTTCTAGTTCGACGATATCACCGCGCGCCTGATATTGCGGATCCTCGAATATTTGCGCGATGTCATAAGCTGGGCCAATCGCAGCCTCGGCCTTCTCGAATTCTTCGAGGACCTCCTTCTGGTCGCGCTGCTTGATCCAATCGGCAACCATGCCGTCGACCTCGTCGATATGCTCAACCCGGCCTTTTGGCGTCTGGAATCGGGGATCGTCGGCCACCCCCTCGCCACCACAAAGGGTCAACACGCGTCTCACGATGGAGGGTGAATTGGTCGAAATGGCAACCCACTTACCGTCGCGCGTCTCATAGGTATTGCGGGGCGCATTGTTCTCCGAGCGGTTACCCATGCGTTCTTGAATGACGCCCAACTGATCGAACGCCATCGCCTGCGGTCCCAGTACCTGGAAAATAGGCTCGTAGATACTGAGGTCGATGAACTGCCCCTCGCCACTGCCTTGGGCATCGCGATGGTAAAGCGCAAACATGGTGGCGAACGTTCCATAAGAAGCGGCGATCCCATCCGCGAGGCCGAAATTCGGCAAGGTCGGCGGGCCGTCCTTCTCGCCAGTCATATTGGCGAAACCGCTGAAGACTTCAGCGATCGTGCCGAAGCCCGGGCGATGACGGTAAGGTCCGGTCTGCCCGAATCCCGTCACCCGCACCATGACCAGACGCGGATTGATCGCTTTCAGGTCTTCCCAACCGAGCCCCCACTTCTCCATCGTTCCGGTTCGAAAATTTTCGATCAGTACATCCGCCGACTTGATCAGTTCCTTAAAAAGTTCTTGACCCTTTTCGGCGCTAAAATTCAGCGTCACACCACGCTTATTGCGATTGGCCATCTTATACCACAGCCCAACCCCATCCTTTTGGTGTCCCGTTACCCGCAAGACGTCGCCACGTGGATGCTCGACTTTTATAACATCGGCTCCGAAATCCCCAAGTAACATACCAATAGTCGGACCCGCTATTACTGTCGCGGCATCAATAACACGGATGCCATTCAAAGATTTTTTACTTGCCATTTACAGTTAAACTCCAAATAATCTGGCGGTTCGATTAAAAATGCACCATGTTTCATTAATGTTATAATTAAGAGTTCGCGGTGGATTGTCGACCGGTGCGGTGACAATGGAGGGGATTTCATCAATGCTGGATTTCAAGCAACGCACAGTCATGATCACGGGGGCGGCCGGAAACCTCGGCCGCGCGGTCGCATCAGCCTTCCGAATGCAAGGCGCAAACCTGGTGCTCCTCGACATCAATGCGGGGGCCTTGGACGAAGCCTATCCGGGGGACGACGAACATTTTTTCAAATGTGAAGTCAACCTGATGGATCAATCCGAGGTTTCTGAAGCGGTAGAGGCAGCACGGGAGCGGTTCGGGTCGATCGATGTTCTTGCTGCATTGGCGGGCGGTTTCCACATGGGTGAACCGGTTCACGAACTATCTGTCGAAAAATGGGATTTGATGGTCGAGCTGAATGCGAAGACCCTGATCAATACGGCGCAGGCAATCATCCCCGGCATGATCGAGAACGGTGCTGGAAAAATCGTCACCATCGGCGCAAACGTGGCCCGGCAAGGCATGGCGGACATGAGTGCTTATATTGTTGCGAAAAGCGCTGTTATGCGCCTTTCGGAAAGCATGTCGGCAGAGTTGCGCGGCAAGGGCATCAACGTAAATTGCGTGATGCCAAGCATCATCGACACGCCGGAAAACCGCGCCGGCATGCCGGATACCGATCCCGCCAACTGGGTCTCGCCCGAAAAATTGGCGAACGTTATCCTGTTCCTCTGCTCCGAAGAAGCGAGTGCGGTGCACGGCGCGTGTGTGCCGGTAGTCGGACTTTCTTAGAGGCAATTTGTATCCGGCACCGCTCGGGTTAAATAATTATTCATGGATACGCGCATTCTATCGAATAGCCTCGGCGTCGAAATCTTGGGAATCGAGGCAAACCAAGCCCTCTCGCCAGAGGAGATAGACAAAATACTCGACCTGTTTCTAAGGCATCACCTCGTCGTCCTGCGCGGCCAATCGTTCAACATGGATCAGCTAGGCGCTTTCGCCCGGCAATTCGGGGAACTAGAAGAGAATATCGTCCGACTCAACGACGGTAACGTCGCCTCGAACGTGCATACGGTCTCGAATATCGGAGTGGACGGTAAGCCAACCGCAAAGCCCAATCCTGTCGCAAATTATTTCTGGCATACGGATAAATCTTATTACGAAATCCCGTCGCTCACGACAGTCCTCTACGGGGCGGAAGTTCCACCGAATGGCGGCGATACCCAATACGCCAATATGCATGCCGCCTATGACGCGCTGCCCGCGGCCGAACAACACCGTCTCTCTCAGCTGCATGTCCTACACAGTTGGGAGCAGAGCCGCCTGAACGCCGGAGACGCACCCGCCACACAGGACGAGATAAAACTACGGCCGCCGGTCACGCATCCCTTGATCCGCACTCATCCGGACAGCAAGCGCAAAAGCCTCTACATGGGCATCCACACTTCACATATCGCGGAGATGCCGGAACAAGAAGGCCGGGCCCTATTGGGCGACCTCATCCGACACGCCACACAGCCGCAATTCATCCACACCCACGAATGGCGCGTCGGCGATCTGTTGTTATGGGACAACCGTTGTCTGATGCATCGCGCGGTCGCAAATTACGAACTGGAACGCTACCGCCGCGTTCTCTATCGCACTGTCGTCCGGGGCACGAAACCTTATTAAAGACGCGCCCAGTCGGTGATCGTAGTGCGCTCCAGATGGCGTCGGTACTTATCGGATTCGAATGGCGTTGCCCGGTGTAGGACACACCGGTTGTCCCAAACGATCACGTCACCATCCCGCCATTCGTGAGAATAGATGTTCTGCGGTGGCGAGGCCCTTTCCACCAATTCATCCAGCAGCTCGCGACTGTCTTCTTCCGACCACCCATCGATGAAGGCGGCATGCGCGCCGATCAACATCGACTTCTTACCGTTCTTCGGGTTGACCTGAACGAGAGGATGTTTGACCGGCGGGGCCGCCGCTCGCGCCTCGTCGGTGAGGATACTCATGTCCATTTTATCACGTGCATAGCTCAGACTATGCACGACGAATAGATTTTCGATCCGGGATTTCAGATTTTTCGGCAATTCTTCCCACGCCACCCGCGTGCTGACGACCTCAGTGTCCCCTCCGGTTGGTGGAACTTCTCGCGCCGCGAGGATTGAGCAAAGCGATCCACAATCCATATAAGAGCTGTCGGAATGCCAGAGCATGTTCGCTTTTAAGAATGTGATCCGATGGTGATCCGGCGGGAAAATATCGTTGGTCTCGAAATTGATGTTGCTCTGCCGAGAGAACATTGAGCCGCCAGTCTGATTGGCCTTAAACGCGACCTGCACTTGTCCGAAATGTTCGCTCAGCGCAATCTGCTGCTCATCCGACAATACCGGCCCCCGGAACAAAAGCACTGAGTGAGCCTCGAACGCCTCGCTGATCGGGGCAAACTCCTCAGCACTTAGTGGCTTCGTCGCGTCGACCCCGACGACTTCCGCGCCGAATAAACCATGAAGCGGTCTAATTTTTATAGCCATCTCACACCTCCTATTCCCGATGCATCGCGTAGCCTGCGGGCGCCATGCTGATCGGCGTCACTTGCAGTGTATTGATATTCACATGTGCGGGCAGCATGGTCGTGTAGAAAATCACATCCGCCAAATCGTCACCCGACAGCGGTACCAAACCATCGTAATGTGCCGCCGTTTTATCCGAGTCTTCGCGGTAACGGACCTCAGTGAAGCGGGTCTCCGTCATGCCGGGTTCGATACTGGAGACCCGAACCGGAGTTCCCAAGAGATCGCAGCGCAAATTAAGCGACAGTTGGCGAACGAACGCCTTGCTGCCGCCATAGACGTTCCCGCCCTTGTAATTATTCGTCGCGGATGTCGAGGAGATATTGACGATGTGCCCCCGTTTCCGCTCCACCATCCCCGGCAAAATCGCTCGTATGCAATAAAGAACGCCTTTGATGTTGGTGTCGACGATCGCCTCCCAATCGCTCAGCAACGCTTCATGCGCAGGTTCGGTGCCAGGCCCGACGCCGGCATTATTCACAAGGATCGATATCTCCTTGAAATCATCCGGCAGGCCTTCGATCGCCGAGAAGACTGCATCGGAATTGCGGAGGTCCAGGACCAATCCCCGCATATTCGCTTCAAACCCCTTCCGCACGTCATCCAACCGGCCCGCTTGATAGTCCGCCGCAATGACCCGCGCGCCCTCACTCGCATAGCGCCGTGCGGTCGCAGCCCCGATTCCGGCGCCGGCGCCGGTGACGAGAACGATGTGATCTGAAGCTTTCGCCATGATGAATTCCTATTGCTCTGGAGTTTCTTGGGGTGCGGTGATTTTCATCGAATCGCGCTCGGAGAACCGCGCATACCAATCAGTTAGTCGCGGACGATTGGGTCGAAAGTCGCCGAGCCAATCGCGCCAATCCTGATAGCTACAGGTCACACCGACGGTGATCTGCGCCAGATCGAGTGGGCCGTCCAATTCGCTGGCACGTGCCTCCATCGCATCGAGACAACGCTCGATCCGGTCTCTTTGTTTATCAAGGAAACTGTCCGAGCGGATATCAGTCGGTCGTAAATGTTCCGCCCGCATCAGGATTTGCGCTTCCAACATACCGTCCGCGATGGCGTGGAGCGACCACATACGCCACTTCTCCTCGCCTTCCGGAATGAGTTTCTTAGCATTGGAAACGTCATTCAGATAAAGACAAGCCAGCGTCGAATCACCAAGGGCGTCGCCCCCTTCGGTAATCAGTGTCGGTATACGTGCGACCGGATTGGCCTCCGCCAGTCCCGGCGTGAAGGGCACGGTTCGATACCCCCACTGCAGCGACCAGGTCGTGGGCAAGATTTCGATATTATCCCACAGGCCGAGCTCACGGGCGGTAACGGCGACTTTACGAGTGAAGGGGGACGCGGGCGTCCAGAAGAGTTTCATAGGCTTTAAATAGTTCCTAGTTTCGACAACGCGGAAAGACATCGCGTCCCAAAGTTTTGATCAAGCTGGGCCGGTCGTCGACAAAGCCAGTGAATAGTATTTGATGAATCCCAGCCTCGCGGATGCGTTGAATTTGGCTGACACATTCCTCCGGTGTTCCCAGCACCGCGAACCGGTCGACCATATAAGCAAGTAGCTCCGGATCCTGCATCAATTGCGCGTTCGGAGACTCGCCGAGATCTTCATGGTGAGACGGATTGTAGCCTTGCTGCACTTCGCGGATTGCATCGGCGAATTGCGGTGGCACGAGTTTACCTTTCTGGGTGAAACGAAAAGCGTGATGCGCCGTCGACGCAAGTTCCATGCGGATTTCACTGACCAAGGCGGACCGATCCGCGCCAACATTGACCCGGCCCAACGCCCAGATATCGATATCGTCGAGCGAACGCCCCGCCCGCTCCGCACCCTTCGCGATGTGCTCAAGCGTCGCTTTCGTCACTTCGGGCGAAAAGCCCATGCCACAAAATACGCCGTCAGCAATCTCGCCCGCCAGCTCCAAGGTTTTTGGCCCTTCGGCGGCGATGTAGACCGGCACGGTAGGCTGGTCGAGACCGCCGATCCATCGCGTGTGAATGGGTTTGCCGCCGAATTCGGTATGTTCACCCGCAAAGAGATGGCGCAGTGCCTGTATGTATTCCTTTAGTCCGGCCAGGCCTTTCGGGCGTTCGCCAAGATTGTAGATGGCGCTGTCTCCGGTCGCGATGCCGAGAAACGCGCGCCCACTCGATATTTCTTGAATGGAGGCAAGACCACTCGCCATGACGGCGGGATGTCGGGTCAACGGGTTGGTCACGGTCGGGCCCAATATTACCTTTTCCGACGCCGCGCCGATGACGCTCAAACTCACAAATAGTTCACGAAACAAGGATTGGGAATCCGCGACGCCGACCATGTCGAAACCATGTTCCTCCGCCAGGCGTGAATTCTCACGCGCGCCCTCGATACTGCGTGGAATTTCAATGATCCCGAACCGGGCTTGCATGACTATCTCCCCCCTAAATACATCCTTACTCAGTGAATTACCCCGCCGTTGCGCGCGGCCAAGGCCACGCTCGTACGGTTGCCGAATGCCGTGCATTTTGCGACCCTTACTGAAATGAAAGATGGAGTCGATGGAGCAACTTCAATCCATCCGGGATTTATCCCAAATGGGACGCCATGCGGAGGCCGAAAGCGCCGCCCGCGCGCTTCTTGCAACCCTGCCACAGGCTGGCGAAACGGTCTTCCTGCTGGCCAATGCGATCCATCAACAAGGACGCCTCGAAGAAGCCATCCCACAATATGAACTGGCCCTGCGTTATACACCGATGCATCCATCCGCCCTCAACAACCTGGGAACGATCTAGCGGTAGCTCGGCCGCACGGAAGAGGCGCTCGTGCAATTCCGTCGGGCTAGCGAAGCAGATCTGGGGAAATCCTGGATCTGGAGCAATTACGCGAGTGCGCTGGAAGATCTCGGCCACACGAAGGAAGCGCTGGAATCCTTAGGACGCGCTGCGGCGTTGGCGCCCGAGGAAACAGTGTTACAAGACAGATTGATTGCGTTAGCCAACGGGCCCGAGACGGCAGAGGATCACATCGACCGAGCCGTTGCTACCGAGGCAATGTGGCGGCTCAATCCCGCGATTGCTGATTTCGAGCCTATGGGAATTGCGCTCCGTCCCTATGTGGAACGCATTTGCGAGCCCAACTACACATCGCAAACACTGACAACGGACCGGCACGGGTTTCGGCATCTCTGGAAAGAAGGCCGGGCGATCGGCTATGACGAATTCGTCGGAACAAGCGGACCGAAGGGCATCATCTGCGGTGCCAGTCAGGCATTGGGGTACGGCCTCGCAAACGCGCGCACACTGCAAGCAAACCTCACATTTCTGGAAACCAGCGGGGCGGAATGGTTTTCGCTGGCGGCACCGATCAGCAATATCTTGCAACAACGGCTGCTGTTCGAACTGTTCGCCCCACCAGAGACGAAAGATTGCATCGTCGTCAGCGGCACCGTGAATGTCCTGTTGTCCCTTTTAGCCACCCACGACCGAGCCCCCTACCCGCCGTTACATATCGTCTCTTCCGAATGGCAAAAGGACGACGTCGCAATGCAGGATGGCCAAGACATTGATAAAGCCTTTGCTGAAACCCTCGTTTGCATGAAGCACAACATCGCAATGTTCGCCGCGAAGTGCCGCATGCTCGGCGATTGCCGTCTGCTGTTCTGTCAACCACCCGTCCTCCTCTGGAGCGGAAAGAAGTGACTAAGAAAGAGGCTGACAATCGTCGTTTATTTCGCATCCGTCACCCGGAATACGCCGCATTGATCGAAGCTCCGGAGAATGTGCCACGCTGGATCGGCTATTTGGATGGAATTGCGGAAGCCGCCGAGAAAGAGGGTGGAACCTATCTCGAAATGTCGGAAGAGATCGACCCCGACTCTGACGATACGCTGTTCTGCGACCTGCTGCATCCGAACGAGACCGGTGCAAAATTGATGGCGGCCTGCATATCAGATTGGGCGGGCGGCATCCGCTATACTATACTCCTTACTATATCACTGGGACACGGCGCGGCGCATTGACATAAAGGCAATCCATCTATGGCTATGAAATTCAGCAACTTCATCTTCCCCGCCGCCGAAAGTCCGGACGACGACGGGCGTGTTATCCGCGAATCCGTCGCCGAAGCACAGCTTTGCGACCGGCTCGGCGTCGACACGGTTTGGCTGGCCGAGCATCATTTCGATGGCATTTGCGCCTATGTGGACCCTGTCGCCTTCGCGGCTGCACTCGCGACCTGTACGGAGAAGATCAAAATTGGTTTCGCCGTCGCGCAAATGTCGCTGCACCATCCGGTACGCTTCGCTGAGCAAATGAACCTGATCGACCACCTTTCGAAGGGTCGCTTAATCGTCGGCCTCGGGCGCGGCACTGCTTATAATATATACGACTATCAAGGCTACGATATCGACCCGAACGAAGCCCAGGAACGTCTCCTCGAATCCGAAGAGATCATGCTGAAGGCTTGGACGACGGAAAACTACGAGCACAAGGGCAAGTTCTGGGACATCAAACTGCCGAAGCTGCGGCCGGTCCCCTACACAAAACCCCACCCGACAATCCTGCGCGCTTCCTCAAGTGAAGGGTCAATGGTTGGCCTCGCGAAAGAGGGACGCCCATTCATGATGAACGTCCAGTCGGACGAGGTGACGCAACACCGCATGGACTTGTACCGGGCGACACTCGCGGAAGCAGGATACGACGACGAAAGCATTGCCGAGAATGTCGGTCAGTCATGGGTTTGGCGAAACATCTTTGTCGCCGAGACCGACGCCGAGGCTGAGCGCGTTGGTGTCCCCGCCTTCCGGCGCCAGCATGAATTCCGCGCCGAGATGCGCAGGCTCGTCTACAAAGAGCAAGGCGCGCTGCTCCAAGAAGAAAAGAAAGGCGTGGCTCGAAATGATCCGGCACACGGCTTGATCTACGGCTCTCCGGCGACGGTCGCGGAACGCCTGGCTAAGATCGATAAGATTGGCGTCGGCGGCATCATGATGACCTTCCGCCTCGGTCCGATGGCGGCAGACGTCGCGAACAACAGCATAAAGCTGTTCATGGAAAAGGTGGCCCCGGAGTTTCAGAGCCAAGCGGCAGCGGCGGAGTAGTTTAATTCAAGTGATTCTCTTTCGGCGCAATATGCCGCTGGAAACCTTCGCGTTCCCTGACGCGGGCTAGCCAAGCCTTCAGGTTCGGCATCTCCGGCCCCTCTAAGCCGAACACCGTCCAGCGATAGACGGCGCAAGCGGGTGGGATATCGCCGACCATGAAACTGTCACCAGCAACATAAGATTTGTCAGCGAGATGGGCGTCAAGGCGCTCAAGCTCCGGTATAATCTCCAGGCGGGTTTGTTCGACTGCTGCCGGATCCCGATCCTCTTCCCGCATGCGCACGAGATGCATGACCAGAGTATGGAGATGGGGCTCGAGCTGCGTGTTCGTCCAATCCATCCACTGGCTGCCGAGGGCCAAGGTCTTTACATCGCCGCCGAACAGCGACGGCGCATAGGTCTGCGCCAGGTACCGGCAGATCGTGTTCGATTCCCATAGAATATAGCCGTCGTCATCAATGGTCGGAATGGTGCCATGCGGATTCATGGCCCGGTATTCCGGCGAACTGACGAAGCCGAAGGCAGGCCCGCCGCCCGAAATATGTCCATTGGGCCCCATGGTGGCACTCGCCAATATCAATTCGAACGGCACATCGGCCTCAACCAATGTCCAGAGAGCGCGCTGCGTGCAGATCGATGTCGGCCGACCCCAGATTTTCAGCATGATCTAATTTCTCCTCCGAGCCGCACCCACAGCGGGCTTATTGCCCCGCCCGCACCACCGGATTACTCAGTGTGCCGATACCAGTGATCTCAATGTCGATCTGATCGCCGTGTTTGACCTCGGGCGAGCTGCCTTCGGTACCCATCCAGACGACGTCACCCGGCTGCAGCTCCATGTATTTCGACATGCGGGCAAGGAAGGTCTGCACGCTGAAGAGCATTTTGTTGGTCGCAAAACGGATCGTTTCCTCGTCGTTCACCCGCACAATAGTCTCCATGTCTTCAAGCTTGGCATCGGTTTCGATCCACGGGCCCATCGGCTTAAAGGTGTCGCTATTCTTGGCTCGCCACAAGGTGCGGTCACTCTTTTGCCAAGTGCGTTCGCTCATATCGTTGCCAATGGTGTAGCCGAGCACACAATCGAGGGCGTTCGCCTCGGTCAAGTTCTTCGCCTTCTTCCCGATCACGACAACGACTTCTGCCTCATACTCGACCCGTTCGGTCGCGTCCGCCGGAATGACGATGGTTTCGCCATGCGCGATCAAGGCATTATTCGCCCGGTAACCGACATCAGCCTCGGGCGGGATGTTCGGCTCACGGCCCGTTTTGGCTGCGTATTCCATGATGTGGTCAACATAGTTGAGCCCAGCGGCGTAAAATACCTTAGGCAACACCGGCACCAGTAAAGTCACGCCGTCGAACGCACGCGGCTCCCCGAGTTTCTCATAGCCGTCGAAAGGGTTTCCCCTAACCGGCTGAACCATGTCGCCCTCGACGATCCCATAGACCGCCTCGCCCATATCCTCGTACCGCACCCAGCGCATCGTGTGCTCCCTAAATGATCTGCTTTCGAACCTTAGAAGATTTGGAGCAGAATCATCACTAGACCAGCGAGGCTGACGAACCAGGAAACGGAGCGCAGTCCCGGAATACCGCCGATATGGCCGACCGCCATGACAATACGGGCCCAAAAGAATATTTGCGCGCCCATGGCCGTCATCGGATTGGCAGCGCCCGCCACATGTGCCACCAGCACGATGACCGCGAATGCGGGCAGGTTTTCGACCAAATTCATATGCGCCCGTTTCGAGCGCTGCACCCAATCCGACATCTCGTCATGGGTCGGTTGCGGGTAAGCGACCGCCTTGAACGGCCCAACCCGGCCAATCAATGCCAGTGTATACGGGAACGCCAGCAAGACGCAGAGAACGGCGGAGTAAACGAGCATCAACAGATCGGTTGTCATCGGTGTCTCCAAGGTGGCTAAGGTTAACGAGTTTAACGCAAAGCACCGATAATCCGCCATGGTGAAAACCTCGACCTCATGCCCAACGCCGCTTAGCGCGTGGGCGCCCCGCGGCTTTAATTCGCCGTTGTAATGCGCCGCGAATTCGATCCATGACACCCGAGACACCAATGTCCTTAGTCAATGCCTTGACCCGAACGGCTTCGTTGGCCGCGGCACTTGTCACGGTTAATTCCAACCGTTCCGGTATACCGATATTGCCGTATGTGACGTCGCCCACATGCAAGCCGATACCTAAATCGATGAGCCGACGCCGAGCCGTTCAAAATTTCGATCCGTTCCGAGGCTTGCCGCGCGGCGTTGATGGCGGCCGCGGCGGCTTGCTCGCCTTCGCCCTCTTCAATAGGGAAGAAGGCCAGCACGGCATCGCCGATGAATCTCAGCACTTCACCGCCATGATCGCTGACGGCGCCCGCCATACAATCGAAGAATTGGTTCAAATAGCGCAGGAAGTCTTCCCGCGACATACTGTCGGCGATGGGTGGGGAATTGCAGAGATCACAAAACCAGATCACCGCATGGATATCCTCTCCATCGCCCCGCTTCACCTGCCCATCGAGGACGCGCTTGCCTGTTCGGCGGCCGAGAAAGGTGCGCATTAGAGCGACTGAATTGCGCCGTTGTGAGTGCACTTCATAAAAACGGCTCAACACCGGTAACACTTCGTGGATGAAATCGAGGTTGCCGCTCGTGGACCCGGACGGGTGGTCCGTCGCCATGGTAAGCGCATTGATCTGCCCATTGGAGAGGATCATCAGCATGACGACATAGTCGGTCATCCCTTCCGCCCGCAAATCGGCAAGGACCGGAAAATCCTCGTCGCTTTCTGCGCCGATCCACCGCCGCACACCACCCATTCCATCGAAGATGCGACGCAGCGGACTGTCCTGAAACGTATCGCTTTGCGCCAACTCATGGAAAATCTCGAAACGTCCGACTTCCGGATCCTTCTCCGACCAGGAATAATTCGTCGCCGCCAGAAGAGGATGCAGTGTGCGGATGATAACTCGAAGACGTCTAACGGGCACACCACCTTGCCGCAGACATCGGACGAGCCGACGGGTCAACTCGCGAGAGGACGCCGCCTCCCATGCCTCCCTCAGGAGCCAATCAATAAACGGGTTTTCCCATGCTGATGAAACAGTGCCTTCACGAGCGAAGGTTTGCTCACCATCTTCAAACCACGCATCCATACGATCTTGGTAGAAAGCAACATAGTCAGTCACGGCGGTCGCAGTGCTAAACGGCGCCTCGTAACTTCAAGCTGCGTTCTCGGCTAGGGCGTCGCCGACCGATACATTCCAATAACTGGCGTTGCCCTTGTTAGGGGCAATGGGTGATGTGATCCATCGGATGCAACAAATCCATCCGGATATCGGAGCGCGGGAAATAGAAAGTCGGCAAATGCCGGGTCTCTCGCAGGACCATGGCTTGCTTGGAATCAACGATGACTTCGCCACCAAATTCAATCCGGATACCTTTTAGATGGCATTCGAAATCCATTTCATACGTATCAGCATTCGTATGGCCTTGAATTTCGATGCTTTGGCGGTCACAGCGGTCGTATCGAGAGTCATGTATTTTTCCTGGCCCGGATGAGCAACGTCGCGATATGGGCACGATGCCCGACTATTACCATAAAACATCGATAACAATCCCGCAGGCCTTGCCGATAACGATAACGCGAACCATGGTGAATGAAGCGTTCGAAACAATGCTCTTCTTAATACCGTAATCGGGATCAGGATTTAGATGTGAAAAGACTCGCGTTCGATATCGGCGGTACATTCACGGACTTCGTCTATGAGGACGAAGATACGGTTCACGTCTTAAAGGTACCGACGACGCCAGAGGACCCAGCGCAGGGCGTTTTGTGCGGGATATCTCGTCTCGAAGCATCAACCGGTTTGAACAGTGCCCACCTCGACACCATCCTGCATGCAACGACAGTGGCGACCAACGCCATTATCGAGCGCAAGGGCGGGCGCACGGCTCTGATCACAACCGAAGGATTTCGGGATATCCTGATCATCGGCCGCCAAAAACGTTACGAAACCTATGACCTGTATATGGCGAAACCCGCCCCTCTATTGCAGCGTCGCGATATCTTCGAAGTGTCCGAACGAACGGGTTTTGACGGCGAACGCGTCATACCTCTGGACATGGGCTCCGTAGACGCCGCCATCGATAGGGTCAAAGACGGTCAGTACGACGCGGTCGCCGTCGCCCTGCTCCACTCCTACGCAGACCCCGCCCATGAGCGCCAAATTCTTGACCGGTTGCGTGAACGTCTGCCGACGATCGACATCTCAATTTCTTCTGAAGTCTCGCCGAAATACCGGGAATACGAGCGCACCAATACCACCGTTGCGAACAGCTACGTGAAACCGGTCGTCTCGCGCTATATCGCGCGACTGCAAGAAGCGTTAGCAGACAAAGGCTTCCGCAATGAGTTGTTCATCATGCAATCGAGCGGCGGATTGGTCTCGCCCGGCTTCGCCCGCGAGTTTCCAATTCGGATCGTCGAATCGGGCCCCGCCGCCGGCGTCTTGATGGCGCGCGATGCGGGTGCGGAAGAAGGCTTCGATCACATGATCGCTTTCGATATGGGCGGCACTACAGCTAAACTTGGCGCGGTCGATGAGGGAGAACCGTCGATATCACCGACTTTCGAGATCGATCCCGTTCGCTACAAACGCGGAAGCGGGCTCCCTATCAACACACCTGCCGTCGAATTGCTGGAAATCGGTGCGGGCGGCGGGAGTATCGCGCGCGCAGAATTGGGCACCATTGCCGTCGGACCAGATAGTGCGGGCGCGGACCCAGGCCCGGTGTGCTACGCCAATGGCGGCAACGAGCCGACGGTCACCGACGCCAATCTCATCCTAGGGTATCTCGACCCGGAGTATTTCAATGACGGAGCATTTACCCTTGATAAGGTTGCAGCGGCGGCCGCTGTTACCACTAAGATTGCCGTCCCTCTGGATTTAACGACCGAAGATGCGGCTTGGGGCATACATCTCGTGGCGACCAACAACATGGAGCACGCGATCCGCATCGTATCGGTCGAACGTGGACGAGATCCGCGACGATACGCCATGGTCGCCTTCGGTGGTGCGGGACCGTTACACGCCGCACGCCTCGCCCGGAAGATCGGTGTCCCGCAAGTCATTATCCCCAAAAACGCCGGTGTCGGATCGGCAATCGGCTTGCTCCGCGCGGACGCCCGCGTCGATGCATCAACGACAAGAATTTTGCGATTGAACGAAACGAACGGCGAGACAATCTCGGCGCTCTATGATGACCTTGAAGAGCGGGTACAAGAAGACCTGGCGCGCTTGGCGTTGCCTGGAACGCCAATTTGGTCTCGCTTCGCTTATATGCGTTTTGCGGGACAAGGCTTCGAAATTCACGTGCCGTTACCATCCGGAAATATCGGCCCGGAGTATCCCGAGGCGGCCGACACCGCGTTTCGCACCGCTTATACGAAGCGGCACCGCTTCAGCGACGACGATGCCGCCGTCGAAGCCGTCGACTGGTATCTTGTTGCAACAATCGAAACCGCCAAAACAGATCGGCAGGACGCTGGATCGCTTTCTTCCGCAGAATCCGACCGGAGAACACGCAGCGCCTATTTCCCAGACGCAGGCGGCTGGCTGGAGACGGAGATCATCCGCCGCGCCGATCTAACTCCGGGTCAGGACATCCAAGGCCCCGCAATTGTTGAAGATCCGGATTCGACTATCGTCGTGCCGCCAGGTGATACCATTGAACGAACGCCACGAGGGCATCTGTTGATCCGCATCGATACGGGAGAGACCTCATGACCGCGAAAGATATCGACGCACTAACCCTCACCGTTATTTGGAACGGCATCATGTCGATCGCCGAAGAACTCGGCATCACCTTGCGTCACACAGCGTTCTCCGAAGGAGTTCGCGAAGGCGACGATTTCTCGACCGCCATCTTTGATCGCCAGGGGCGTATGATCGCCCAAGGAAATTTCAGTCCGGGTCACCTTGGCTCCATGCCGTATGTTGTGCAGCACGTGCGTGACTATTTCCCGGAAGAAAGCTTGAAGCCCGGCGACTCCATCGCCTTGAACGATTCCTTTATGGGGTCCGGGCATTTCCCCGATGTCTTCCAAATCATGCCGGCCTTCCTCGACGGCTCGATCATCGGCTATGTCGCTAATTCGGCCCATCAGGTCGATGTCGGCGGCGCAGCACCCGGATCGCAAAAAGTCCACGGCGTGACCGAGGCCTATCAGGAAGGCCTGCGAATTCTGCCGGTGAAACTGGTCAAGGAGGGTGCGTTCGATGAAGACATTATGCGGATCATCCTCGGCAATGTGCGCATGCCCGATAAGGTCCGCGGCGATCTCGGCGCGCAACATGGCGCTAACCTGACGGCGGTGGAACGGCTCTGCCAATTACATCGCGATCACGGCACGGAACTCATTGAGCGCGCGCATGACGTGATCTTGGATCGCACCGAGGCGCACATGCGTGAGGCTCTCGCCAAGGTAGCGGACGGGACCTATAGCTTTGAAGATTACATGGATGATTACGGTGCGGATACCGACCCTATCAAGGTCGCCGTGGACATCACCTTTGACAGCGGTTCGGTCACCCTCGACTTCTCCCGCAGCAGCGATCAGGTGCCGGCCGCCATCAATTCATATATCAATTACACCCGTGCCTATGCGGTTTTCGGGATCAAGGTCTTTTGTGATGCCCACTTCCCACAGAACGCAGGAGGGATGCGGCCGATCAAGGTCACAGCCCGCGAAGGCAGCTTCTTCAACCCGGTCTTCCCAGCGCCAAGCGGTGGACGAGCTATTCTGCAAATCCGTATCTTTGACGCTATCAACGGCGCCATGGCGAAAGCGATGCCCGAGCGCGCTATGGGTGCGTTCTCGCATTGGAGCAATCCCAATATCGGCGGCACCGACGACCGAAGCGGACGGCCATTCGTTGCCTACGATGTGATCCTCGCCGGATATGGCGGTCGACACGATTGTGATGGTCCGGAAGGAATGAGCCCAGTCATGAATTGCTCCAACATTCCGATCGAGGTGCACGAAACAAACAATCCTATTCGCGTGCAACGCTTTGAGTTCATTCCGGATTCGGGTGGTGACGGAAAGCACCGCGGCGGTTGTGGTGTGCGGAAAGATATTGAACTGCTCAACAGTCGCGCGACTTTGAGCTTGTTGGGTGACCGTCATAAACACCAACCATACGGTTTGCATGGCGGTGAGCCTGGCCATGTGGGAGAGACAACCTTAAACCCGCATCTCAATGCCGAACCGCTTGGATCAAAGGAAATCCGAGACTTAAAAA
Source organism: Alphaproteobacteria bacterium (assembly GCA_049601975.1). Lineage (GTDB taxonomy): Bacteria > Pseudomonadota > Alphaproteobacteria > UBA8366 > UBA8366 > UBA6544. The sequence goes on from JBMYRC010000060.1 coordinate 22,658, forward strand.
AAGGTGATGTTGTCAGCATCCGTCTATCCGGTGCAGGTGGATACGGCGACCCGAAAGAGCGGAGTTCCGCAGCCCGTGAAGCTGATTTTTTGGATGGGTATATTTCCAGCAACAAGTCTTCATAGCGGCATTTATCCTTCCGTACCTTCAAAATGAGCGGTAACAGATTGCCCGCGATTATGCTTAATCACAGGTCAACGACGGTGATCGACATGAAAACTCCAGCACAGGCGCCCTTACCGCCAGACGGCTTGGATGCGTCCGAAAACCGTCTCGATAGTTTCGCCCAGGTCACAGATGGATCGTTTCGGTAGACCGATGCCGAGCAACGCTTCATCTATATATCCGACAGTTTCGAACTCATTACCGGAGTAAGCCGGATTGGCATTACGGAAAATCACGCAGAAACATTGGCGTGCCGGATTCGGTCGAACCCACCATTTGGCACGGTCTCCTCGAAGCCTAAGATCGTCACTAGGCTTTCGTCAATTTCACCTTTGCCCGTGAAGGGCCTGACCGCGTCAAATGGATGCAGACCAGCGGAAAACCATTATTCGAGCAATATGAAGAGTTCCATGGATATCGCGGCATTGTCTCCGATATCACAGTGCAAATCAAAGCCGAACGCCGAACCGAAACACTGGGGAACGCCATCGAGCAATCCTCCTATATGTTCGTCCTTTGGGAACAGGACGACCGGTTCATCTTATCGAACCAAAAATCCAAGGAATTGAAT
>JBMYRC010000061.1:0-23112 GCA_049601975.1 Alphaproteobacteria bacterium
ACGATCGGATTGCCCCTTGGTTGGAGCGCGACGATCATCCGCTGCACCAGTTGTTCGGCCTTACTCAATCGCGCCTACGGCAGCTGTTAGAAGTACCAGAGCTTCAATAACCGCTGCCGTGCGTACTTCTTGGCGATTTCCACTAAATACATAGCGATGGGCGGCAGGCGCGCTGTGGCTTGTCGCAATTCCGATATAGACGAGACCGACTGGTTTGGTCTCTGTCGCACCGCCTGGTCCCGCAATGCCCGTGAGCGCGGCGGCTGCGGCTATACCCTTACGGGTTAACGCTCCGGCGCACATCTCCTTTGCAACCGTATCGCTGACCGCGCCAAATTTCTCGAGAGATTCGGAGCTTACGCCAACTTCTTCATGTTTTGCCTCGTTCGAGTATGTGACAAATCCACGGTCGAGCACGTCTGAAGAACCGGAAATATCGGTCAGGCATCCACTGAGCAACCCGCCCGTGCAGGACTCTATTGTGGATAGTCGCACATTGCGCGCGCGACAGAGGTCAACGAGTGTCTTGGCGCGTTCGTTAATCTCATCCGGAAAGGTGTATTTCATAAAATGACCCTCAAGAGAATTAAGGATGCTACTCCTGCGTAGAGTCCGGCCACCACGTCGTCTAACATTACCGCGAGGCCGCCTTTTAGCCGCTGTTCGGCCCAATTGGCCGGCCATATTTTGGTGACGTCAAAGATGCGAAAAAACACGAATGCGACGCCGTACTCAATTAATCCAATTGGCAAAAATGAAACGGCAATCGCTTGCCCGACGACTTCGTCGATCACGACCGGGCTTGGGTCATTGTCACCCGAAACTTCAATGTAGATCGTCGATGCCCAGATACCGACAAAGAACAAGATCACCGCAAAAGCGACGACGGCACTAACACCAAGAGTCGAATGTATCAGCCAGATAACCGGTAATGCGGCGATCGATCCCGCGGTGCCTGACGCGAAGGGAAATTTTCCCGAACCGAAAAAAGTAGCAGCTACAATCGCAATATAAGTCTTCAAATTGTTCACGTGGCCGGCACCTCTACACTGGCAACCGCTTGCGCTGCGAGACCCTCGCCGCGTCCGGTGAATCCTAGGCGCTCGGTTGTTGTTGCCTTAATATTGACCCTATCGCGGGGGATATCCAGATATTCGGCGACTCTCGCTCGCATTTCCTCCCGGTGCGGTCCAACCTTCGGGCGCTCACCAATGATCGTGACATCGACGTTGACGATAGAGCCACCCGCTTTGCGGATATCAGCGGCGGCGGCTTCCACAAAGATATGGGAGGCAGCGCCTTTCCATTGCGGGTCGCTTGGTGGGAAATGTAGGCCGATATCTCCGCATCCAACCGCACCGAGAAGCGCATCCGTTAACGCATGTAGCGCTACATCCGCATCTGAATGACCAATCAAGCTCATATCACAGGAAACCTTGACGCCGCATAGGGTAACCCCGTCACCGGGCCCAAGCTTATGAACATCGAAGCCCGATCCAACGCGTGTCTGCATCTGGCGCTTTTCCAATATCTGTTCCGCGCGGTCAAAATCCGCTTCCGTCGTCACCTTAATGTTTCGCTCATCGCCATCGACGACGCATACAACCATGCCAGCTTCTTCTAAAACGGCCGCGTCGTCCGTCGGCAAATCGCTGTCGCGTTGGCCGTGCGCCTTCAAGATCGCCTTAAAACGAAATCCTTGCGGCGTTTGCGCGCGCCACAACCCGGCACGGTCTACGGTTTCTTCAATCAAATCGTCCGTCGAAGCAACGCGCTTTAGTGTGTCGGAGACGGGAAGGGCGGGTATTGCGCCAGCGGCGTCCGCCAAAGCGGCAATGACCCGCTCGATCATACCGCGATCCGCAAAGGGCCGTGCTGCATCGTGAATTAATACGATATTAGTTTCGAAATCAGACAGGCTCTCGAGACCGTTTACGGCAGACAAATGCCGCTCCGTGCCGCCGATCACTGGGGGGAGGATATCTAATCCTGCAGTCGCGGCACGATAAAGTTCCTGATCGTCCGCATGTATGACCACGCGGATCAAATCCACCGCGGGGCAATCAATGAAACAATCTATGGCGCGGCGGAGGACAGAGATTCCGCCAATTTCGCGGTATTGTTTGGGAATACCGTCCCCCGCACGGGTTCCTCGACCGCCAGCTAGGAGCAGCGCCGCCACCGTCATGGCAAATATTCCTTCAATCGTCTTGTCACGAACAAATCCCGCATTTCATTGACCAAGCCAGCTGGGTTATATTTCGTTTATGACCCACACCGCAATCTCCTCGATAGTAACGCTGTTAGCGTTGTTCGCGTTTTCCGCCATACTGCTGGCACCGAGCAAAAGACAATCAGTTGTTAAGGAATTGGCCGCCCTTTCGCTTGGAACTTTGGCGACGGTCTACTGGATATGGAGCCGAGAGTGGGGATTAGGTCTGCCGACGGCTATACTGGCAAGTGTCCTCGCGACTGAGATTGCCTTTGGCTTGATCTTACTGCGCTCGCGCGAAGCAATACAGCTTGGCAGCCTATTGGGGCCTTACCTGTTCGCCGCTTGCCTCTTAGTTCTTTGGGTCGATGCGGTCGGAGAATCCGAAACTGCTCAACCTCATATGTCCGGATGGCTCGGCGCGCACATCAGTGCCGCCGTTCTAAGTTATGGCTTCGTCACTATAGGTGCCATCGCGAGCCTTGGGATCATCATGCGAGAACGCGGTTTGAAACGCCGAATGAGAGGCCGACTGACGGATCAACTTCCGTCCATCGCGGTTGCGGAGACGACCGAAATCATCGGCCTTACTGCCGCTGAAATCATCCTGGGCATTGGCATTATCTTCGGTATTGCCGCGGAATATACGACGACAGGCGCTTTTTTTCAGATCACGCATAAGAGTTTGTTTAGCGTTACCGCCTTTGTCGTAATAGGCGGATTGCTCATTCTCCATTTGCGGACCGGATTGCGAGGTCGACTTGCGGCGCGAATTGGATTGTCTGCCTATCTTCTTGTTTCGCTCGGATATCCAGGTGTGAAATTTGTCAGTGATATATTTCTGTCGTAGTCGAGCCGGCTTGAATTAAAGCTTGAGGTAGGTGCTCGTCCGCTATATTGATTAACATATATGCAATAATTAACTGATTAATTAATGAGCATAATTGTCGGTAATCTTACTTTAGCGGACCGCGCTTTACTGGCGCCGATGTCTGGAGTGACCGACTTCCCATTTCGATGCATTCTCCGCTCGCTTGGTGCCGATGTTACGATATCGGAGATGACCGCAAGCCGAGCCATCCTCCAGGGCGAACGCGAAGAGTGCAGGAAGCTCGATCAATTGGATGACCGTACAATCGTGCAAATCGCGGGCCATGAGCCGGACGCAATGGCCGAGGCAGCTCAATATTGTGAATCGCGTGGCGCCATCATGGTCGATATCAACTTCGGATGTCCCGCAAAGAAGGTCGTCAATCGATACGCTGGATCGGCCTTGATGCGCGATGAAGAGCTGGCAGGAGACATTCTGCAGAAAGTCGGCAAAGCCGTTACTATTCCGGTTAGCCTCAAAATGCGCACTGGATGGGATCACGAAAATCGAAACGCGGTGACCATCGCTAAAATCGCAGAGGATTGCGGTTTCTCACTCTTAACGGTGCATGGTCGGACGCGGGCGCAAAAGTTTACGGGGAAGGCGGACTGGCGCTTCATTGAAAATGTGAAAAACGCGGTTTCTGTTCCAGTTATCGCGAATGGCGACATCGAGTCAGTTGACGACGCCCGGGCATGTTTGCGGCAATCAGGAGCGGACGGTGTGATGATCGGCCGCGGTGCGGTCGGAAGGCCTTGGTTGATTCCCGAAATAAACCGAGCGCTTAAAGATGAGACTACGGAATTTCAATACAGCTTGCGCGAAAAAATCGAAACTGTCCGAGCCCATTATCTTGGCATCATCGCCAATTCTCCGGGACGAAGAGGTGTCTTGACCGCTCGCAAGCATTTATCGGCCTATTTCGCTGTATTGCCGCGCGCGAAAGAGCAATTGCACGATGTTCTGCGGACCGAAGATGCCGAGCTGGTAATTGAAAAACTAGACCAATACGCGGAAGAGTGGGGGCGGGCGGCATGATACCGCAGCCTGCTCCTGACGGCATTCTTGGTGCGCTGACCGTTGCAGTTCTCGTGGTCGCGGGAAATGACAGGATTACATTCGCCAATTCGGCTGCGGAACAATTCTTTCAATCGAGCGCGTCAACCCTCGTAAAGAGCACGCTTTCGGAACTCGTGACTGCCGACAACCCCCTATTATCGCTCATCGCAAAGGCGCGAAAGCAGGACAGCGTCATCCGGGAGTTCGGGTTTCGGCTATCCACGCCGCGTCTTGGAACCCGCAGCGTTACTGTAGATTGTGCCCCTCTTAGCGGATCGCCTGGACATTTCGTTCTCACTTTTCAAGAGAACGCTTTGGCGGGCCGTTTTGGAGGGTCGATGTCGCACCGCGATTCGGCCCGCTCGCTCCGCGCCATGGCGGCAATGATGGCGCATGAGGTGAAGAATCCACTTTCCGGCGTGCGAGGAGCCGCTCAATTGTTGGAGCAAACTGTCCCATTCGAAGACAAGCAACTGACGCGTCTCATCATCGAAGAGAGTGATCGGGTTTGTAAACTCGTCGACGAGATGGACGCCTTTACGGAAAACCCACGTTTCGAGCGCGATGCGGTGAATATTCACGAGGTGCTCGACCGGGCGGTTGATATTGCGCGTCGCGGGTTCGGTCGCGGTATCAAAATTCATCAAGAATATGACCCGTCTCTGCCGCCGGTTTTCGGTAATCGCGATCATTTGGTCCAGGTGTTCTTGAATCTCGTCAAGAATGCCTGCGAAGCATGTTCGGCGCCCGATGGTGAAATTCATATCGTCACCGGATTTCGTCATGGAATTAGATTGGCGATACCAGCGGCGAAGAGCCGACTGGATCTCCCTATCATGGTGACCGTTGGGGATAATGGGCCAGGCATTCCGGAAGATTTGGAGCCCCACATCTTCGATCCGTTTGTCTCTACGAAGATGGAAGGGACCGGATTGGGGCTGGCGTTGGTCGCGAAACTTGTCGACGACCACGGTGGCATCATCGATTTGGAATCAAGTTCCGAAGGATCGGCGTTCCGCATTTTACTGCCGATGCAAACGGTCGATGAACAGGCTGATGCAAATGCCGGATAACGTGATCCTCATCGCCGATGACGACCGGTCGATACGGCAGGTCCTAAGCCAGGCACTTGATCGGCTTGGATATGAAGTTCGGGCGACCAGCAACGCCGCAACCCTCTGGCAATGGGTCTCGAATGGCGAAGGTCGGCTGGTTATTACCGACGTCATCATGCCGGACGAAAATGCGCTCGACCTTATTCCGCGCATTCAAAAAATCCGGCCAGAGCTGAAAGTTATTGTAATGAGCGCGCAGAATACACTGCTGACAGCAGTGCGCGCGAACGAACGCGGTGCGTTCGAATATTTGCCGAAACCGTTCGATTTGAATGAATTGATTTCTGTCGTTGAAAGAGCGTTGGAGGTGTCCAAACCCAACGCGCCAGCGGCACGCAAGCCCGACACCGTCGACGAACTGCCCTTGATTGGTCGATCTAGCGCCATGCAGGAAATCTACCGCGTTATGGCGCGGTTGATGATGACGGACCTGACGGCGATGATTACCGGCGAATCAGGTACCGGTAAAGAACTGGTGGCGAGGGCATTGCACGATTATGGCGGACGTAAGGAGGGACCGTTTGTCGCTATCAATATGGCGGCAATTCCGCGCGAATTGATCGAAAGCGAGCTCTTCGGCCACGAACGCGGCGCTTTTACAGGTGCTGTGGGCCGGTATGCTGGTAGGTTCGAACAAGCGAACGGCGGCACGCTTTTTCTGGATGAAATTGGTGATATGCCAATGGAAGCGCAGACCCGGCTTCTGCGTGTATTGCAAGAGGGCGAATTTACCACAGTTGGTGGCAGAACCGCGCTTCGTGCAAATGCTCGTATTGTAGCGGCGACCCATCGCGATCTTCGTTCCTTGGTTAAAGAAGGGGTATTCCGGGAGGATCTTTATTACCGCCTCAATGTCGTCCCGGTGCGCTTGCCGCCTCTTAGAGAGCGGCTAGAGGACATTCCAGAACTTGTCCGCCATTTCTTGGATCAAACGAACGCGGAAGGTTTACCCGAAAAAGTTCTCGACCAAGCGGCTATGGAACGCTTGAAGCAATATCACTGGCCCGGAAATATCCGTGAATTAGAGAACCTCGTGCGCCGCCTGACCGCTCTCTATGCGCAGGAAACAGTCGGTGCGGATGCCATCGAGCGGGAATTACCGGAAGCCGAATCGGTCTGGAAGAACCAGGGTAGTAGTAATAAGGAGGCTGGATTATCGGAGACGGTCGCTGATCAACTGCAGTCCTACTTCGATGCCCATAAAGGCGGTGTACCGCCGGCGGGGTTGTACGACCGGATATTGCATGAAGTGGAAAGACCACTGATTTCAATGACTTTAGATGCGACAAACGGAAATCAGATTCGAGCGTCAGCGATCCTCGGTCTAAATCGAAATACGTTGCGAAAAAAAATTCGTCTTCTAAACATTCAAGTCACCCGTCGAAAACTGGGCGATGATTGATCCGTTCGGTGGTATATTCTGCCGCATCGGATTAGTATCAAAGGTCTCAAACCCAACAGCCATCTGAGTTTCCATGCCGGCTCCCGCCAACGCCGAAAATAAACCGCCGTCCGGCATCGGATTCATGTCGCGTTTTGGCAAACGTTCCGGCTTAGGTCGTGTTTTGGCCATATCGCTCGCTGCAGCGGCAGTTGCCAGTGGTGCTGCGACTTATGCAGCTTTGGCGGGATCCAAGTCGTTTGGTGACAGCCCAGCTATCGTTCTGATGTTGCTGAATATCGACCTTGTTCTATCGCTTCTTCTGGCTTTTCTAATCGTTCGTCGGATCGTATCAATCTGGTCCGAACGCCGCAAAGGTTCGGCCGGCTCAAGGCTACATGTAAAACTCGTTGTCTGGTTCGGTTTGGTCTCTGTGGTGCCGGCAATAGTCGTCGGCGTCTTTTCCGTTTCATTCTTTAATTTTGGGGTGGAATCTTGGTTCAGTGAGCGTGTTCGAACAGCGTTGAATGAATCGAGATCCGCCGCTGAAATATACCTCAAGGAACATCAGCGAAATATTAAGGCCGATGTTATCGCCATGGCGAAGGACTTAAATCGCGAAGTTTTGATGTTTCAAGACAATCCCAAACGGTTCAGTCAAACTGTCAAAGTGCAAGCTTCGCTTCGTGAATTAAATGAAGCGTTGGTCTTCGATGGAACGGGACAAATCATTGCTCGCGCCGGTTTAACCTATCTACTTGAATTCGAGAAGGTGCCGCCAGGCGCCATGGACACTGCCAGGAGCGGAGAAGTTGCGCTCATGACAAGTGAGAATGATGATCGTGTCCGTGCACTTGTTCGTCTTAGCGGGCCGCGAGAGTTACATTTATATGTTGGGCGGCTGGTAGACCCTATTGTCCTCAGTCATATGAAACGGACTGAAGGGGCCGTGAAGGAATTCGAGCAACTCGAGATTAATCGTTCGGATATACAAATTAATTTCGCTCTGATTTTCGTCGTCGTTGGCTTGTTATTGTTATTGGCAGCCGTCTGGATCGGCTTGATGTTCGCAACCCAACTCTCCGGTCCGATCAGCAGCTTAATCGCAGCGACAGAGAAGGTGAGAGCAGGAAATCTAGCGGCTCGTGTATCCGAGGATACACCGGAAGACGAGATCGGCTCGCTTAGTCGTGCATTCAACCGCATGACCAGCGAATTGGAGGGCAATAGGGGCGAGTTGCTCGAAGCGAATTTGCAACTCGATGAACGCCGGAGATTTACGGAGACCGTCCTTGAGGGTGTGTCCGCAGGTGTTGTCGGGTTGGATCGAGATGGCACTATCAATCTTCCAAATCGGTCGGCTTCTGAATTATTAGGAGTCGAACTAGATGAGGTGATTGGTCAACGCATGTCTGATGTTGTCATTGAATTAGCTCCGCTCATTGAAAAAGCCGCAAATACTCGGTTAAGGAAATCGATTGAAGGTGAAATTCGAATAACTCGGGACAATGAAACCCATACATTACTTGTCCGCATTGGCTCGGAATGGGCTGAAGGGCACGTTACCGGGTTCGTAATCACATTCGACGATGTCTCACAGTTGCTCGCAGCACAACGAAAGGCTGCTTGGGCAGATGTCGCGAGACGTATCGCGCACGAGATTAAGAATCCGCTGACCCCGATTCAGCTCTCTGCGGAACGATTGCGGCGCAAATATATTAACGAAATCGGCAGCGACACCGAAGTGTTCATAAACTGCACGGATACGATTATCAGACATGTCGAGGATATTGGTCGGATGGTCGACGAATTTTCTAACTTCGCGCGTCTACCGGCCCCTAAGATGCGGTCCGAAGATTTGAGCGATTTGTCACGGCAAGTCGCTTTTCTCTATCGAAACGCTCAACCCAATATCGAATTTGAAAATGAGATACCTTCGCAGCCTATAGAGGTGGTTTGCGACGGCCGTCAATTCAGCCAAGCGCTGACCAATCTGTATAAGAACGCCGTTGAATCGATTGAGAGTAGAGATATGGCTGAAGATAAAGGGAAAATCGTACTTTCGCTTGCCGTCGACGATGACCATGTCTCCGTTACGGTCGAAGATAACGGCAGGGGATTGCCAAAGGAAAATCGCGAACAACTCACCGATCCCTATTTTACGACGCGCAAGTCAGGTACCGGTTTGGGTTTGGCCATCGTACGCAAGATTATGGAAGATCACGATGGACAAGTCGAGCTGAGGGACGGAAATATGGGAGGTGCTATTGCACGTCTGCGACTGAGCAGGCGGCTGATCGCTTCCGAGAACGCAGACGACGAAATACCGGCAGGCCGTAAGGAAATTCATGGCGTTTGATATTCTAATAATTGACGACGAAACTGATATTCGTCACCTAATCGCGGGTATCCTCGAGGATGAGGGTTACGAGTGTCGCGAAGCGGGTAGCAGCAGCGAAGCTTTTGAGGCGATCCGAAAACGTCAGCCAAATTTGATCGTTCTGGATGTCTGGCTGCAAGGTAGCGAGCATGACGGTCTCACAATGCTTGAACTGATCCGCAAGGAAAATCCGGAACAGCAAGTGATTATGATTAGCGGCCATGCGACGTTTGATATGGCGGTCAGCGCTACGAAGATCGGTGCCTATGATTTTCTCACCAAACCGTTCAAAACCGATGTGTTGTTACACACAATCGCCCGAGCGCTGGAAACGGTGCGATTGCGGTCGCAAAATGAAGAACTCCAGGAATTAACCGGTGGCGATATCATCGAGTTCGGCGGACGTTCAAATGCCGCCAATCAAACACGACAAAAAATCGCGAAGGTCGCTCAGACTGATAGTCGAATTTTAATCAGTGGGCCTCCCGGAGCGGGGAAGAGTGTCCTCGCTCGGCTGATCCATCTAAATTCGCTGCGCAGCAACGGTAATTTTATCGTTTTGAATTGTGCCGGACTCAAAGACTCTAATCTTGAAGCTGATTTATTCGGCACCGAGGCATCCACGACATCGCCGCGCCGGATCGGAGTATTGGAGAAAGCTCATCGTGGCACTTTGGTTCTGGACGAAGTCGCGGATATGCCGCTTGAAACACAAGGGCGGATCGTTCGAATTTTACACAATCCGGAATTCAGCCGCATTGGCGGCGATAATTCAGTCAATGTCGACACACGGATTATCGCGACGACGAATAAGGAGTTAAAAGAAGAGATAGACTCCGGTCGATTCCGGGAAGATTTATATTATCGATTGAACGTTGTCCCCATTCAGGTGCCGTCTTTGTCGGAGCGGCGCGAGGATATTCCGGAGCTTGCCACGCGCATTATGGAACGCTCGGCCAGCTCGAAAGGGCGCCGAGCTCGAGATTTAACAGAGGATGCGCTCGCGGCTCTTCAAGCCTATGATTGGCCTGGAAATATTTGGGAGCTGGTGAACGTAATGGAGCGCGTCCTCTTAATCGCTACAGTCGCAAATGGGGAAGCCGCGACGGGAAGTGATATTTCCGATGCGATTGGTCAAGAAGCAAAAGAGCAGAGCTCGACCGGCCGTACGATGAAGATCATGAACTTGCCCCTTCGTCTTGCAAGGGAAGAATTTGAGAAAGATTATCTGACCTTTCACCTCAGGCGTTTCGATGGAAATATCAGCCGAACGTCGGCATTCGTGGGCATGGATCGAGCAGCACTCCATCGCAAGCTTAAACTCCTGGGCGTTCATGGAACGGCCGACGGAAATTAGTTTCATGTCCAAGCAGTTGAATAACACATGAAGGTCGTCATTTGCGGCGCGGGGCAGGTGGGGTTCAGTATTGCCCGTTATCTTTCTGCCGAGGGCAATGACGTCACGGTCATCGATCAATCGCCGGACTTAATCGGGAAAGTGAACGAGTCCCTTGATGTGCAAGCGATCGTCGGACACGCTTCTCACCCGGATGTGCTTGAGAGCGCCGGCGTTTCAGACGCTGACATGATTATCGCCGTGACCTTCGCGGACGAAGTGAACATGGTCGCTTGCCAGATCGCGCATTCAATTTTCAACGTGCCGACCAAAATCGCTCGTATTCGCCAACAAAGCTATCTTGAGCCGATGTGGGCCGATTTGTTCAGCCGTGATCATATGCCGATCGACGTGATCATTTCGCCGGAACTTGAGGTTGCCCGCGCCATTAGCCGGCGATTAGCGGTACCCGGAGCTTTTGACATGATTCCGCTAGCCGATGGCCGTGTGCGGGTTATTGGCGTGCGTTGCGGTGAGGATTGCCCGGTTATCAACACGACACTGCGTCAATTAACTGGCTTATTTCCCGACCTCAATATTAGTATCGTTGGCATTGTACGCGGTGAAGACGCGTTCGTGCCGCATTCCGCGGATCAAATGTTTGCGGGTGACGAGGTATACTTCGTCGCGGATTCTCAGCATGTCGCGCGAGCGCTCGCGACATTTGGCCACGAGGAACGCCAAGAGGCGTCTCGACGCATCACCATTATTGGTGGCGGTAATATCGGCCTTAACTTGGCCCGCTATGTCGAGGAAATGGAGAACGTCACCGGCCGAATCATTGAGCATGATAACGATCGGGCACGGCGAATCGTACCGATGTTACACGATACCTATGTAACCCACGGCGATGCCCTGGATACGGTAATATTAGAAGAAACCAATATTCAGAACGCTGATACCGTCGTGTCGGTGAGTAACGACGACGAGACGAACATTCTCGCGTCTCTTTTGGCTAAGCGTTATGGAGTGGAACGTACTATCGCGCTCGTGAATCGCGATACTTATACGCCGCTCGTCACAACACTTGGCATTGATGTACTTGTCAATCCGCGTGCGATTACGGTGTCGACGATACTTCAACATATACGGCGCGGGCGCATCCGCTCGGTCCATTCACTGCGTGACGGGTTTGCCGAGGTGATCGAGGCCGAAGCTTTAGAGACATCGCCCTTGGTCGGAGCGCCTTTATCGGAAATTTCTCTTCCACCGGATGTCATCATCGGCGCCATTGTTCGTGACGGCGAAGTGATTATCACCAGGTCGACGTCGGTAATTGAGAACGGCGACCGCGTTATCCTCCTGTCGGCGGCGCATTCAGTGAAGAAAGTCGAGAAGATGTTCTCGGTGAGGCTTGAATTTTTCTAACTCTAGCGGCGTGATAAGGATCGAATTCGCGATGGCGAGATTAGCATATGTGAACGGACAGTACGTCCCGCATTCGGACGCGGCTGTGCATGTCGAGGACCGCGGCTATCAGTTCGGAGACGGGGTCTACGAAGTCGTGAGCGTTGTCAAGCGCAGACTGATTGATTTAGAGGGGCATTTAGACCGTCTAGCGCGTTCGCTCTCCGAACTTTGTATCGATTGGCCTGTCAGCCGGCAGGTGCTCTCCATCTTAATGCGCCAATTACTAGTCCGTAATCGCGTTGCCGATGGCTTGATCTATCTGCAAATTACACGCGGTGTGGCGCCTCGTGATCATAAATTCCCAAAAGATGTGAAGCCATCCCTGGTAATGACAACGAAGAAGGTCGTGCATGAAAATTCATCGCGTTTCGCTAACGGGGCGAAAGTAGTCACGATACCGGATGTTCGCTGGGTTCGATGCGATATCAAATCGATATCCTTGTTGCCGAATTGCCTCGGTAAACAAACCGCTGCCGAAGCCGGCGCCTATGAGGCTTGGCAGGTAAACGACGATGGCTACATAACTGAAGGGACTTCGTCCAACGCTTGGATCGTTTCCGAAAGTGGAAAATTGATTACTCGTGCTCCGACATCGGAGATTCTCAACGGGATAACAAGATTGACAATTCTGGAAATTGCGAACGAGCGTGGCGTCGCTTTCGCTGAGCGCGCCTTTAGCGTCGAAGAGGCAAAATCCGCCCGGGAAGCCTTTACCACAAGCGCGACGTCTTTCATCACACCAGTGGTTCAGATCGATGATATCGTGATCGGAGATGGATCTCCGGGCGCGCTTACCCGCAACTTAATTGAGCAATATCAAACCTATATTGAGGCACTGGAGACGCTCTAGTAAGCGAATTACGTTACTCAAAGGTTTAACATTTCAGTTTTGAGCTATTCTAATCCTGTTATATAATTAACGCTTAAGACGAAAAAGGGAACAAGACTCCGGGTATCTAACACCGGGGCGAAAAAGCAGGGCGCATCCATGTCATCTGAAAAAAGTCAAAACTTGCAAGACGTATTCTTGAATAGCGTCCGCAAGGCAAAGGTTCCGGTCACCATCTTTTTGGTAAACGGTGTGAAACTCCAAGGCATCATCACTTGGTTTGATAATTTTTGCGTCCTATTGCGCCGGGATGCACATTCCCAGCTCGTGTATAAGCACGCTATTTCGACTATCATGCCGGCTCAACCCGTGCAACTTTTCGAGCCGAACGCTGCTGAAGCAGAATAGGGGGGCATACACAAACGTATGATAGATTTGCCCGCCCTCACCGATGGCATTCAAACGATTGCGCTGGTAATCGTTCCTGAATTTTCAACACGCAACGATAAAGGTGACAGTTCAGACCGAAAAATCGAGGAAGCAGTTGGCCTTGCTGAAGCAATTCAGCTGGAGGTATGCGCCTCGAAAGAAGTGAAGCTCACTAAAATTCGTCCCGCGACTTTATTTGGCAGCGGTAAGACAAGGGAAATCGGCGCGTTAATTAAAGAAGAGCACGTCGATGTCACGATCGTTGACCATCCCCTGACACCGATCCAACAACGAAACCTTGAGCTGGAATGGCATTGTAAGGTCTTGGACCGAACGGCGCTTATTCTCGAGATATTCGGTGCCCGCGCGCGAACTTACGAAGGACGACTGCAGGTCGAACTCGCGGCGCTGCAATATCAACGCTCTCGCCTGGTCAGAAGTTGGACACACCTTGAGCGCCAACGCGGCGGCTTCGGTTTCATTGGTGGTCCCGGTGAAAGTCAGCTGGAAATTGATCGGCGTCTCACTGATCAGCGGATTACAAAACTGCAGGGCGAAATCGTAAACATCCGAAAGACCCGAACCCTGCAGCGCGCATCGCGTCAACGCGCGGCGATTCCGACCGTGGCGCTCGTCGGATATACCAATGCGGGCAAATCGACGCTTTTCAATCTTCTCACGAAATCGAGCGTAGTGGCAAAAGATATGTTGTTTGCGACACTCGATCCGACGATGCGCGGTATGACATTGCCGTCTGGGCAAGAGACCATCCTATGTGACACGGTCGGATTCATCTCGGATCTACCAACGGAGTTGGTTGCGTCATTTCGCGCGACACTGGAGGAGATTGTCGAGGCTGACCTGGTATTGCATATCCAAGATGCATCATCGACAGAAGCGGCCGAGCATCACCGCACTGTGGAGGAAATAGTCGATGGGCTGGTCGGGGACGAACCGCTCCACATGATCGATGTTTTGAATAAGATCGACCTTGTCGATTCAGACGCTCGCGGGTACCAATCTCGGGCAGTTCGCGATCAAGCGGTTTGTATCTCTGCCGTTAGCGGCGAAGGTATAGATGAGCTACTGAAGTTATTAGATCGCGAATTCGTTAACCGGCGGCAGGTTTTAACCTATGATATTCCGTCTTCCAATGGGGCCGCCTTGGCATGGCTTTATAAGAATGGCGAGGTTATTAATTATCTACCGCAAGAATTGTCGGGCATTGTCAAAGTGGCTCTCCAGACGCCAGATGTCGGCCGATTTGAGCAAAGGTTCAATCTCGAACCGCTTCATTAAAACGGGATTTTTTTTTGATTTATATTCGCCGCCAGACGGCGCGAGGCGAAAGATGGTGATCGACACTGATCAAATCACTGCGATTATCCGTGAAACAGCCGCGCTCGACGTTCTTCCTCGGTTTCAGAAACTCGCTGATTCCGAAATTTTCGAAAAGGCCCCGGGAGACATCGTTACCGTCGCTGATTACGATGCGGAAGTACGCCTGACAAAAGCGCTCGGGGATATCATGCCAGGTGCGGACATCTTGGCCGAAGAGGCTGCGGCGCGTGACGGCGTTGAGCTTGATGATTATCAGTCGGACAACGCGACTTGGCTTATCGACCCGGTGGACGGTACGCGTAATTTTTCAAAAGGTGATAGCACCTTTGCCATCGTCGTGGCTTATGTCAAAGGCGGTCAGGTCGAGCATGCTTGGATTCACCTGCCGGTCGAGGATCAAACAATCGTCGCGGAACGAGAGAGCGGTGCCTATATTTCCGGCGGTGCGCGTTTGACGTCGTCCTCGGAGGAAGAGCTCTCGTCAATGACGGGGCTCTTGAACCTCAAAGGTATGGGCGAAGATGTTTCGGTCGAGCATATCAGATCTCGCGGCGAGACGTTCTTTGAGCTAAGAAACCACCGCTGTGCCGGTTTCGATTTTGTTCAGCTCGCGAAGGGCAATAAACACTTCTCGCTCTATCGCCGACTCTGGCCCTGGGATCATGCGGCGGGCGCATTAATCTTCAGCGAAGCGGGTGGGCACGTAGCACGTGTCGATGGTCGCGCCTATCATCCGCTATCACGGGTGTGGGGTCTGCTGTGCGCGCCGACGAAGCAATCCTGGCAAGACATCCATGATCACCTCACGACACCAAATTAATAGGTATTCCAATGGGAGAAACGAAAATGGCGAAAGTAGCATTCATCGGTCTGGGCGTTATAGGATACCCGATGGCCGGTCATCTGAGTAATGGCGGTCACTAGGTCACAGTATATAATCGGACCGCCGCCAAAGCTGCGAAATGGGCGGAGTAGTTTGGTGGCAAGACGGCGAAAACCCCGCGCGATGCAGCCAAAGGTAAAGATATTGGCTTCGTCTGTGTCGGAAATGACGACGACTTACGTAGCGTCGTGCTTGGTGACAAAGGCGTGCTTGCGAGCATGCGTCGGGAGGAAAATTCTGGTCGACAACACCACCGCGTCCGCGAATGTCGCACGCGAGCTCAACAGTATCGCTCGCAAAGCAGGTGTCGGCTTCATCGATGCTCCTGTTTCCGGCGGTCAAGCCGGTGCGGAGATTGGGGCGCTAACGGAGATGTGCGGCGTTAGCAAGACCCACTTCATCCGGTCATCGATCGTTATGCCCGGCAAGTGACGTTGATCAGAGGGCGCGGTTCCGGGCAGTTGACCAAGATGGTCAATCTAGTTTGTATCGCCGGTCTCGTTCAGGGCCTTTAGTAAGGTGTCAATTTCGGCATTAAAGCCGGATTGGACATGGAAAAGATGATCGACACGATTTTCAAAGGTGTGGCCGGATCGTGGCAAATGGAAAACTGAGCCGCGACCATGGTTCAAGGTGAGTTCGATTTTGGATTTGTGGTCGATTGGATGCGCAAGGTTTTGGGTATTTGTTTCGAGGAAGCGAACTCTAATGGTACTCGTCTTCCGAACACTGCTCTTGTCGACCAATTCTATTCGACGGTTCAAGCACGCGGCGGCAAGCGCTGGGATACTTCGGCACTGATACATCTTTTGATGAACAACTAACGCTCTGTCGCCCCGACTATTGGGTGCCTCGTTCTTTGAGTTTTGCGGCGCCCCAGGCGTCTTCGAGTTCGGGGAGGGAAGCCGTCTGGACCGTTTTTCCGGTCTCCACGACTTCTACTTCCATGGCTTTGAAACGGCGTTGAAATTTAAGGTTAGCCCGACGTAAGGCTTCTTCCGGATCGACACGAAGGTGGCGCGCGAGATTCGCCGACGCGAAGAGAAAATCACCCATCTCCTCGGCCACATGACCTTGATTGTCGGACGCGGGTGATTGGACGGCTTCTTTCAGCTCATCCAGTTCCTCCTGCATTTTATCCAAAACACCCTGGGCTTCAGGCCAGTCAAACCCCATGCGGGCTGCGCGTTTTCCAATTTTCGCCGCCCGCATCAGCGCCGGTAGGCCGACGGCGACATCAATTTCATGGGTATCGGCATTCTTGCGTTCCGCCGCCTTGATCGACTCCCAGTTCTCAGTTTGCTCATCGGCTGATGCAACCTTCATGTCCCCGAAGACGTGGGGATGACGGAGGAGCATCTTCTCGCAAATAGCTTCTATGACATCAGCGAATGCAAAATGTTCACTTTCTTCCGCCATGCGTGCGTGAAAGACCACCTGAAGTAATAAATCCCCCAATTCGTCTCGTAGGCCGCTCATGTCGCGCCGGTCAATGGCGTCGACGACCTCATAGGCCTCCTCGATCGTATAGGGCGCAATCGTCTCAAAGGTTTGTTCCACATCCCAGGGGCAGCCGTCCTCGGGTTCCCGCAATCGCGCCATGATATCGAGTAACCGGTCGATGTTGTGCCGCATGTCGCGCATTCCTCATGTCGTGCGAATTCAGCGCGAAATTAGCAATAGGCCGTGACAGTGCAAGGTCCATTTCAATTCTGATGAATTGGAATATCTACTAAGTAGATACTTAATGTTTTAGGAGCGACGCATGGCGACCGCAAAGGCTCAACGACGTTGGCGCACGAAAACCGATACGTGAAAACGCAACTCAACGTCATGGCGCCGTAATTGGTGTACAAACATCTTGCCGATATCGGTAATGGCATTAGCTTGAGAGGGAAGGGCGAAGCCGTCGGTTTTGCCTCGTTGATAACCAAGGGCCTCATTCAATTCTCGGAACACAATGCAGAGGCGCGAAGATTTCTTGAAATCTTTGCCCAAAACTACGAACGTGACCGTGAATTGTACTCATGATTGAACGATATGAAAGAAAACACAAAAAATTGGCGCTCTGATATCTATGATGTCCTGCGCGAGCAAAACATCGAACAAGTTTGTTATGTCCCGGATGCGGGTCACGCAGCCTTAATCCGCGATTGCGAAGCGGACAACAAGATTAACGTCATTGGTCTTACCACCGAAGAGGACGGCGTTGGCGTCCTGACGGGCGCGTGGCTCGGCGGACAGCGCGGCGTCATGCTGATGCAAAGCAGCGGTGTCGGTAATACGATTAATGCTTTGGCGATGCCAAATGTGTGCCGCGTTCCTTTTGTCACCATCGTCTCGATGCGGGGCGAGTGGGGCGAGTTCGTCCCCTGGCAGGTCCCTATGGGGAAGGCGACTCCCGATGTATTCGAGGCGATGGGTGTCACGGTATATCGCGCCGACCATCCGGAAGAAGTCCGCGAGACGATAACCGCTGCCATGCGGATGGCCTTTGACGGCAATCAGCAGGTGGCAGTGTTGCTATCTCAAAAACTAATCGGCACCAAGAATTTCCGCGAAAAGCAGAGGACGCTATGACCGGCACACTAAAGCGCGGCGAGTTAATCACCGACATTTTAGGCGACCGTCCAGAGGATCTACTTGTGGTCACAGGGCTTGGGTCGAGCACGTATGACGTCGCGGAACTTGGCGACAGTCCACAGAATTTCTATCTGTGGGGCGCCATGGGACAGTCGGTGCCGGTCGGCCTTGGCATTGCGGTCGCACAGCCGGAAAAGCGCGTGCTTATTGTCACCGGAGACGGTGAATTACTGATGGGTCTCACTGGTCTCTCGGTTGCGGGCAACGCGCCCGCCCGCAATGTAGCTATTTTGGTGATGGATAACGGCCATTATTCCGAGACAGGCGGCCAACCAACCCACACCTCCGGGCAGACTAATTTGGCCGGCATTGCGGATCAGTGTGGATTTTGCAAGACTCGGGAAATCACCGAAATGTCCGAACTGGCCGAGGCGAAACGCCTTTTGCTGGAAGAGGAGGGGCCCGTCATGGTGGTCGCTAAAGTGGCGCTGCGCACATACGGTAAACTCACCGAACCGCAATCCCGCATCGGCCATTATATGGCAGCTCGCTTTCGCATGGCTGTAACGGGCAGGGGTGAGGCGGCGTTGGATACATAGAGCGCCTGTAAAGTTTGAAGTTTTCGCCGCCAGAACAATTGATCGGAGTTCTCGAGAAATTGAATGCTAATATTTGAACGTATTCTTACTTCAATATGGTAAGGCGTCTCCAAATGATAGTTCGCTGCATCGGGTACCGTAAATACTTAGATAAGGTCTAACAGTGATATAAATTCATCCGAAACTTCAGAATGAAGACTCACCTGGGTTGTGTTGCCATTGCAATATTAAACCTGGCACACACTTCCTGAAGGTTAGAACCATGTATTAATCTCAATTGGATGTTATTGATCTCAATGATGACCTGAGTGGACTACAATCAGCACAATTTTTTATTGAGCAGATTGAGAAGCGCATAGAGCAATAAGAATTAGAAGTATCTATCAAATACGATTTCGATGTCTGGGCGGAGGCAGCATGTACATTTGCTTCTGATTTAGACGTATCAAGATCCGTAGACCCCAAACACAATAATTTTGACGGATTTTGGGTCGAAGTTCGAGAACGTCACGTAAGGTCAAAATTGAGTCCCGTTCGAGGTTGTTATCGTTCTTTGTGACGCTAAGGAAATTTACTTCGATTGGCGTATGGAGGGTCCCGCTCCATCCCATCGGATGCCGTGAGCCGATCTAACCGGGTGCGCGAAAGCCAAGTACGTAGAGAAGAAGAAAAGCTTCTCCGGCGAGCGGAAATTGGATTGAAAGTAAATGCAATGATCGAACGGGTTTTGGCCCTTAGGTCCAAGGATGTGGAATGAATCAGGCACAAAAAATCGAAAGTCAGGACAGCGAAGCTGAAGTAGATCAACACGTCGGTGAGCAACTACGTGCTCGACGCGTTGAGTTGGGGATGTCTCAGACGGTGGTTGCGAACAAGCTCGGTCTTACGTTTCAGCAGGTCCAAAAATACGAACGTGGTTACAATCGGGTGAGCGCATCTCGGTTATATGACCTGACGGAAATACTCGACGTCGACATCGCATTTTTCTTTCAAGGTTTCCGGGATAGGGAAATTCCCGAGTCACCGGATGCTTGGACGTCTGATGTTTGGGAGTTGATTGAAGTCTTTAATCAATTTCCTGAAAAGATTCGAATGTCTCTTAGGCTCTTACTCAAAAGCATTCCGCCGAATCTAGACGAAGACGTCGAAGAAGCCCTTGTCTCTTCAGCGCAAGAGTAAGACGCTTGCCACAGACCGTGATGCGCTCGTTCGGATTAGGGATTGCAGCGTAGCCTTCCTATAGAGCCTATGAGCGCGACGGGAACGATTTGGTTGGGAGTAGGTGCAAGATGACTCATCGATGTCCCATTCGCTAGCGTTGCTGCTGAGATGCATTATGAGGGCAAACCCATATCGAAAGTCGCATAATGTATATTATGGGAAATAAATATTATACCTCTATGACCATTCCATCATAGGCCGGAACAACGCAATTCGGTAACTTTGAACTTAAGTCATCATAATCAAGCATATGATTCATATGGGTTATATAGGCCCGCTCCGGTCTTACTCTGTCGATCCAACCCAAAACGGTCTCCAAATTAGCATGGGTCGGATGCGGATCTTCGCGTAGACATCCGACAAACCAAACCTCAATCCCCGCCAAGAGCTCGAAGGCCGTGTCGTCGAGCCTGACCACGTCGGTAGAATACGCCACATTGCCAAACCGCAGCCCTAGGGTCTTGGAAAAGCCGTGATCTTGCTCATACGGTAAAAAGTCAATGTCGCCGGCCTGAAATGCACTCTCGCCGATTTCCTGCCATTGCAGTACCGGTCGATTAAAGAACCCATGATCCGGAATTTCGAATGGTGCGAATGCGTAGCCGAACCGCCGCACCATTTCTTCATGGCTCACAGCGTCGCTATAGGCTGCAAGTCCACGGCCCATGTACTGATTAACCCAGCGCAGATCGTCAATCCCATGACAGTGATCCGCATGGGCATGGGTAAAGATGACGCCATCTAGATGGGATACATCAGCATCAAGTAGTTGAGACCGGCAATCCGGTGACGCGTCTATCAATACGCGCGTAGTGGCGCTTTCAACGAGTATAGAGGCTCTCCGGCGCCGGTTGCGTGGGTTAGTCGGGTCGCATTTACCCCAAACCGGGCCAACCATCGGTACACCGCCCGAAGCGCCACTGCCGAGTACCGTAACTTTCATACGGGTTTCGGGCGCTCCGCCCGAGAAAATAAGCGAAAGAAATTATCAGTCGTGACAGTGGCAATGGCCTCTGGGGTCTCGTCCATGAGGTCGGCCATTTTAGCCGCTGTATGAGCGACGAACGCAGGTTCGTTTCTTTTCCCGCGCTTGGGCACAGGGGCAAGATAAGGCGCATCCGTTTCGACCAGTAAGCGGTCCGCCGGCAACCGCGCGACTGTCTGCTGCAGTTCCTTGGCACTCTTAAAGGTCAGGATACCGGCGATGGAAATGTAAAGTCCCATTTCAATTGATTTATCAGCCACTTCGGGCGAAGAGCTATAACAATGTATGAGTCCGGGATAGGCGCCCTTTCGATGTTCCTCGGACAATATCTCGATGGTGTCTTCATCGGCGTCACGGGTATGCACAATCAGCGGTAACCCGGTCGCGCGTGCGGCAGCGATATGCGCCCGAAAGCTGCGTTTTTGCGACTCTCGGGGACTGTGCTCATAGAAATAGTCGAGCCCGGTCTCGCCGATCCCGATGACCTTTGGGTGTGCCGCTAACTTGATGAGCTGTTCCGTTGAGATTTCTGGCTCCGTGGCCGCTACGTGAGGATGAATACCAACCGTACACCACACATTATCAAAACGTTCGGCAAGGCCACGCACGATATCGAACTCAGTGATTTTGGTACAGATCGTTACCATCGTGCCGACATCCGCGGCCTTGGCGCGCGCGACCGCTTCTTCCAAATCGCCATCGCGGGCCAAATAATCCAAATGGCAATGACTATCGACGAGCACGACGCCCCTA
Organism: Alphaproteobacteria bacterium; assembly: GCA_049601975.1. GTDB lineage: Bacteria > Pseudomonadota > Alphaproteobacteria > UBA8366 > UBA8366 > UBA6544. Next base: position 21,448 of record JBMYRC010000061.1, read on the forward strand.
CCCCTCTTCGTCGTCGACGAAACGCGGGAAAATCGGAGTCGGTTTACCCGGCAATGCAGTGCCCGAGCCGACAGCATGCTTGAGTCCGAGGTGGTCGATGTCGCGATGCTCTTCCGGGACTGAGAGCTGGTCAAACACCATCGCCATCGATTGTGGCATGAAGGGAGTAGTCAGAATCGCCAAGTTGCGAATGGCTTCGGTCAGCGTGTACAGGACGGTTTCCATGCGCGGCAGGTCCGTCTTGCGGAGCGTCCATGGCGCCTGCTCGTCCACGTAGCGATTGGCTTCCGCGACATGACGCCAAATCAACTCGAGTGCCTGATTAAACGACTGCGCCGCCATCAACTGTCGTAATTCTTTAATACTCTCGGCAATCGCTGAGACGAATTTGATGTCGCTATCTTGTAAGGTATGCGCTTGCGGGATTTTCCCCTCGCAGTTCTTGACAACCATCGACATCACGCGCTGACAGAGATTGCCAAGGTCATTGGCAAGATCGCCGTTTAAGCGGTGAACCATGGCTTGATGCGAGAAATCGCCATCATTTCCGAAAGGCACCTGGCGCAGCAGAAAATAGCGGATCGGGTCGAGCCCATACCGGTCCACCAATTCAATGGGATCGATGACATTGCCGACGGACTTTGAAATCTTTTGACCTTCGTTCGTCCACCACCCATGGGCAAAGACGCGTTGCGGTGGCTCGAGCCCAGCCGCCATCAGGAAAGCTGGCCAATACACGGTATGAAACCGCAGAATATCCTTACCGACCATGTGCAGATTTGCGGGCCAGTATTCCCACAATTGGTCTTCTTTATTCGGATGACCGACCGCGGTGATATAATTGGTGAGTGCGTCAAGCCAAACATACATAATATGGTCTTCGTCGCCCGGCACCGGAACGCCCCAGCTGAAGGTGGTACGGGAGATCGATAAATCGTTTAATCCGCCTTCGACGAAATTGATGACTTCATTACGGCGGCTGCTCGGTGCGATGAAGTCAGGATTGGCGGCGTAGAATTCCAATAACGCGTCTTGCCAGTCCGAAAGTCGGAAGAAATAGCTCGGCTCCTCGACCCATTCGACTTCCGCGCCGGTGGAGGCGATTTTCTTACCGCCAGGACCATCCTCCAATTCCGCCTCGGTATAAAACGCCTCATCGCGCACCGCATACCAGCCGGCATACTTGTCGAGATAGATATTGTCGCGTCCTTGGGGTGACTTTCGACCCGCAATCGCTTTCCAGATCGCCTGACATGAGGTGATGTGACGAGGCTCAGTCGTACGGATAAAATCATCATAGCTGAAGTTCATAACATCGGCTAAGTGACGGAAATTTTGAGATATTTCATCTGTATAGCTTTGCGGATCGATGCCCTTAGCCGCTGCCGCTTTTTCGACCTTCTGACCGTGTTCATCAGTTCCGGTTAAGAACCGGACGTCATGTCCGTCCAACCGCATGAATCGCGCAAGCACATCGCAGGCAAGCGTGGTGTAGGCATGGCCAATATGCGGTGCATCGTTCACGTAGTAGATTGGTGTCGTGACGTAATAACGCGACATAGCCTCGCCTCGCTCTCCCTAGCGCCCCGGAGCGCTGGTTGCCGCACCGGAGACATGGAGAAAAGCGTTTAAAATTACATGTTTTCGATCGAGTCCAAGCCCGCT
>JBMYRC010000062.1:0-22937 GCA_049601975.1 Alphaproteobacteria bacterium
CCGCCTCTAGCCTGCGGGATGAGTTAGAAAGCCTCCGTTTCGAAAAAGATGCCGCTGTTCAGAAGTCTGTGCAGCGGTCTGCAGCGGAAATATTGCAGCTGAAAAATACCGTCTCTAGCCTGCGGGATGAGTTAGAAAGCCTCCGTTTCGAAAAAGATGCCGCCGTTCAGAAGGCAGTGCAGCGGTCTGCAGTGGAAATACATCAGCTGAAAAATACCGCCTCTAACCTGCGGGATGAATTAGAAACCCAGCGTTTCGAAAAAGATGCCGCTGTTCAAAATGCTGTCCAGCAATCTGCAAATGAAAATCTGCAGCTGAAAAAAACGGCCTCCCGCCTGCGTGACGAATTGGAGAGCTTAAAATTTGATTATGAAGCAAAATTACAGAAGCAGCAGTTCGAGAATATTGATAAATATACCCATTTTCAAGGTACTATTATGAAACTAAGAGAAGAACTTGAGTCCAAGCAACGTGGAGCTAAAAATTATGCCAAGTAAGTCGAATAATGCAAAAATTATAAGTGCTAACCTGGACTCTCTCGATGCAGTGGAATTGAAGGCGCAATTAGTCCGTAGCCAAGTCAAACTGAATCAAACGGAAATGCTTCTATCGGTAACAAAAAGAATTGCTGGATTGCAAAATTTATCAGAAATCCTTTGGACCCTAATCGAGATGACCACAGAAGAATTAGGCGCAGAAAGGGGAACCTTATTTCTTAACGATCCATTAAGTGGTGAACTATACTCCCGATTGGCGCAAGGCGACCTCACACGAGAAATTAGAATTTTAAATACAACAGGGATTGCAGGAGCGGTGTTTCAATCCGGCATAGGAGAGGCGGTTCACCATCCCTATGAAGACGAAAGGTTTAATAAGGCAATTGATGAACAAACGGGTTATGTCACTAAAAACATCATCTGTGCACCAGTAAAAACCGTAAGAAATGATATCCTAGGTGTAATTCAAATTTTAAATAAAAAAAGGGGCCGCTTTACAAAAGACGATTTAGAAATTTTAGAGGCTATTACAGCTCAAGCCGCCGTATCCCTCCAGAACGCACAAGGGATGGAGGAGATGGTAAGGTCGCGTGAAAAAGAGATGCAATTTTTAGATATTGTATCAGATGTTACAGCTGAGATTGAGCTTGGCACCTTGCTACAAAGGGTGATGGTTGAATCAACACATATGCTAAATGCAGACCGGGCAACTCTTTTTTTGAATGATAAAAAATCAAACGAGTTATTCTCTCGAATCGCAATGGGTGATGGCATCGGAGAAATTCGCCTACCAAACGATGCTGGAATTGCTGGAGCAGTATTCCAATCTCAGGAAACTATAAATATACCTTATGCTTATGCAGACTTAAGGTTTAATCCCGGATTTGATAAGCAAACGGGTTACTTTACGAGTTCTATTCTTTGTGTTCCAATTATAAATAAAGAAGGAGAATGCATAGGGTGTACACAAGCCCTTAATAAGAAAGGTGGCGCTTTCACAGATGAAGATGAGTCTAGATTGAAAGCGTTTACTCAACAGGTAGCTATCGCACTCGAAAATGCAAAGCTATTTGAGGATGTAGCTAAAGAACGTGCTTACAATCACAGCATGCTCACAAGTATGTCTAATGCTGTAATCACGATTGATGATGAAGGTAAAATAATTACCTGCAATAAAGCCGGTTTAAAAATATTAAAAATACGCGCAACCGACATCATAAATAAAACATCTGAGGAATTTTTCACGAATGGTCGCTCTTGGATTTTAGATAAAATTAAATTGTGCGAAGAAAGAAAAGAAGCTGAATTACTTATGGATGCGGAGTTCGAGGTTGGCAGCCATGAGGATGATAATATTGAGGTTTTATCAGCAAATATAAGCTTTTTACCTTTAGAAAACCAAGATCCAGACGGTCGAATGGATCAGGGTCAGGGACATCTGGGAACACTGATCATGATAGAAGATATTTCAGATGAAAAACGAATGAAATCAACAATGTCTCGTTATATCGACCCAGGAATTGCTGACCAGCTAATGAGCAAAGGTACAGATATAATGGGTGGCCAAGAAACCGAAGCCACACTTTTGTTTTCGGATATTCGTGGCTTTACGACGATAACAGAGTCGCTAGGCGCCCAGGGAACAGTATCTTTATTGAACGAGTACTTTGATATAATGGTCGAGGCAATTAGTGAACAAGGCGGAATGGTGGATAAATTCATTGGTGATGCAATTATGGCGGGTTTTGGCATCCCAATTGCTCATGATGATGATGAAGACCGCGGAGTTCGGGCAGGTATAAATATGATAAAAAGATTGTGGGAATGGAACGAACAGCGTGAGAAAGAAGGGAAAATGCCGGTCGACATGGGTCTCGGGCTTAATACTGACAAGGTTGTATCGGGGAATATTGGTTCGTCAAAGAGAATGGATTACACCATGATTGGAGATGGTGTGAATTTAGCAGCACGCCTTGAAAGCGCATGCAAGTCATATTCTGCGCGAGTACTGATCAGCGACTATACATTCAAGAAACTGAAGGGTACCTACCAAATTCGATATATAGATGACGTTGTTGTTAAAGGCAAAACAGAACCGGTAGGTGTCCGAGAGGTTTTAGATTACCACACACCAAAAACGTTCCCAAATTTGATGGATACCATAAATCATTTTAATGAGGGTCGTGTCTCTTTCAAGACTGGTAATTGGGATAAGAGTATTAAATCTTTTAAGGAATGCCTGAAAGCTAATCCAGGGGATAAATTATCAAACACTTATATTGAACGTTGTAATATTATGAAAAAGGAAAACCCAAAAAACTGGGATGGGGTTTGGGTAATGACTTCAAAGTAGGAATTCTATCTGACTAGAGTAGAAAGTTGCGTAGCACATCATTCAAAAATGTCCCACTACTCTTGTTGTAAAACTAAGATTTTACGTTATTCCATTCAGTAACATATTAAGCTAAGTATGACTTGAAATAATGAACCTGAGTTGCTGAACATTTTTCATATCAATCAAATAAAATACTCTCGTGACCTTCATTAATTAATAACAAAGTTTTAAAATCCTATAAAAAGTTACTCTTTGAATCACCGGAAACCTATTACAATCCCATTCCAGACAATCAGCTTTGCTGCTAATCCGGCGAGCACAACCCTCAAAACTTTTTTAAAAAATATGTCGCTAATTCGGCCAAGAAAATACCGGCCCAGATAAGTGCCAAGCACAATGGGCGGGATCATAGCCACAATGGTGAAGCCATACTCAGCAAAACTGAATCCTATAACGACGAAACCAATTACCTTGAAAATATGTCCCATTAAGGAGAACACGCTGATTGTCACCACCATAGATTGACGAGACAGATTGCGCCCAACCAAAAAAGTGCTCAACACCGGGCCGACGACACCAACAACAATATTCAAAGCGCCGACAACAAACCCGGACGGAATGAACAGCCATAAAGGTAGCTCCCGGTCACGGAGCGTTTTGAGGCCGTGCGAGAACAGGGTCAATAAAATGAAACCGCCGATCAGAACCTGCACCCATTCCTTTGGCATTTCCTGAAACAGCCACAAGCCCGCTGCAATCCCCAGCGGCATCGGAATGCCGAAACGCAATATGATCGGCCACTGCATGTTCTCGCGCAGCAACCAGACGCGCCATCCGTTTGAGAAAGATTGCACCGCGCCGTGCACGGGAATTGCCGCTGCAGGTGGCATGAACTGCAGCATCAAGGCGAGCAAGAGCGTGCCACCGCCGACTCCGGTCGAGGTCGTGAGTGCGCAAGTGAAGAATATCGCCCCCGCCATCATCAAAATTTCAACCGAAGTCAAAAAATCACGCCTTTGCCACGCGGCAGAGTAAAGTCTTTAGGTTGGTTTGGTCCGAAATCGGATCGCGTTGTGTCTTGTCGGTCATGAAATTCACCGACCGCCATGGATGATAGGGCTGCTTCTCACCCCATCCGATGGGCACGAAGACGGCAGACTTCCGAATTCCCAGCGTAATCCAGGCACGCGCTTCGATGGAGCCGTGCGACGTCTCGACCCTTACCGTCTCGCCATCTTCGACCGCCAAAGAGGCGGCCTTCTCCGGATGCATTTGCACATAGAGATCGGGCCACATTTCCTGGGATTGCCAGAAATAGTGAGTCCAGCTGTGGAAATGCGGGGCGGGCGGGCGGCCGGTCACCAGCTCTGTGTCGTAGCCTTCTTGGCGCAGTTTGTCGCCCGGCGTCTCGTCATTCGGCGAGACGATACGCCCCGGCACCGCCAGAGTATTTGGATAAAATGGTGAGATGATACCGTCGATATCGTCGCCGCCGTCCAGCTGTACATAGGGCAGATCTATAAGCTGCTCACGCTCGCTGTAGAACACCGGCAGGGCAGAGAGACCCATGGTTTGGAATTTCTGGTCGAGGTCTTCGGTCCAAAATTGCAGTTTGCCGTTCGTGGTATTGAAGCGGTATCCCTCCGGCGCCCCCGCCGCGGTCGTACCTTCCATGAACAGCGTATCTTGTTCTGCTGCCTCTTCGCTCGCGACCGGAAACCGCACCCAGCGATACGGCCGCGAGTGTAACCGCTTCTGAGTCAGCCCGCGCAAAGTGGGATGCTTGATCATCTCCGCATCCCAGAATTTCGCGGTGTCCTTATATTCTTCTTTCAAGACGTCATCGAAGCCAAAACGCTTGCCGAGCTCAGTCCAGATCCAGGCATCCGGTTTCGCCTCACCGGGCGGATCGATCAACCGGTCAACCCAAACGATCCGGCGGTCGTCATTGGCCCGACCAATATCGCCAGCCTCGATCGCAGGAGCAGCGGGCAGGACATAATCCGCGAAGGCCGAGGTTTCGTTCTGGAACAAGTCGATATGCACCAACAAATCCAAGCCCTTAAAGGCCTCCCGCGTCGCTTCTTGGTTCGGCCATTGCGACATCGGGTTGTTGCCCGCGATCAGCGCCTTCAACCGATAGGGTTTGCCGCGTAGCATTGCCTCTGTCCAACCGGCCGGGCTTTTGCGAATCTTGGGTTTGGTAATCGGGGCCCGACGTTCTTGCGGCGCATCGGCCCAAAGTTCCGGCGCGAAGGACATGTTCATATATGCGCCGCCCTTGCGGCCCCAATTGCCGGTGATCGCGGCGAGGAACATGAACACCCGATTGGTCTGCACCGAATTGGTGTGCTGGTTGATGCCGCGGCTACAGAAAATCACGCAGCCGTCAGCCTCCGCGACCTCTTCCGCCAAGCGCCGGATTTCATCCCCTGAGAGATCGGCGATTCCCGCCGCCCAATCCGGTGTGTAGCCCTGTTCGTTGAGGAAGTCGCGCCACCGCTCCCAACCTTCGACCCAGCCCTCACAATAGCGCTGATCTTGCAGATCGTTGGCCAGAATGTGCTGACACATCGCCATGCCGAGCGCCATGTCGGTGCCGGGCCGGATGCCGTGCCAACGGTCCGCCTTGCTGGCCGTCGCCGTGAAGCGCGGGTCGACCACCACCATCTTGGTGCGGTTCTTGACCCGCCAATTATTGACCATGCCGAAATAGACCGGCCGGGTCTCCGCCTGATTGTCGCCAATATAAAGGTACATGCCGGCGCTGCCGATATCATCTTCGACATAGGAATTACCGCAACCGTTCGCCCCATGCGTCAAAGCATAGGAGAGATTCTTACCGGCGGCACAGAATGGGTCGGTAGTCTCCACATTCGGCGTACCCCACATCTGGCCGAACATCCGAATGAAGCCGCGGATCGTAATCATCCCGGTGCGGGTTCCGGCAAAGATGCCGAGCGCCTCCGGCTCCGTCTCCCGCAGTGGGCCGATCTTGGCCGCGATCTCGTCGAAAGCCTGCTCCCAACTGATCGGCTCGAACTTGCCCTCGCCGCGTTCGCCGACGCGCTTCAAAGGCTGCGTCAGCCGCCGGTTGTTGTGATACATCTGCAGGGTATGCTGCGATTTCGGACAGACCCGGCCCTGCAGAATCGGGTCTTCTTCATTGCCGGTCACTTTCACCAGCTTGTCGCCCGCGAAATGGAACTTCACGCTGCAAGTATTAAAGCACAGCGTGCAACTGCCGGGCTCGACCCGATCCGGTTTGCGGTCCGGGCGGTCGACACCATAAGGAAAGTCCGCTCCATTGCCGTCGAACGCGCGCTGCGCTGCCGGCGGGTCGACCACAGCGGGTTGTTTGCGTTCTTGCAGCGGCACTGAATTCTCAGGCTGGTCCAACCGGTCGAGATAGACCGTCGCCGGGCCCAATAAAAAAGAATCGTGATCGCGGATCTCACGTCCGTCCGCCGCCGCCGCCGCCACATGATCGTCCCGGTCGCCGAATGTAATGGCTTGGCCCGGACACACGCTGGCGCAGGCCGGCCCCATACCTTCGCTGCGCCGGTCGGAGCAGAGATCGCATTTAACGGCGTGGTGACCACGAGGGTCATACCCCATGGCCCCATAAGGACAGGCAGTGACACACTCGCCGCAACCGGTGCAAAGATCTTCGTTCACCGACACCACACCGGTGTCCGGGTCTTTCGAAATTGCCTTCGGATTGACCGGGCAAGCGCGCAGACAAGCCGGCCGTTCGCAGTGCTGGCACGCCACGGTGAGAAAATCGAGACCAGGTGCCTCACCGTCCGGCAGCCAGACAACCCGGTTGCGGTACTCCCCCGGGCCCAAGCCGTGTTCTTGTTTGCAGGCGGCCTCACAGCTCTTGCACCCGATGCATCGCTCGAGATCGAACATGAGAGAAAGACGGCCCATTGCTAGCCCCTTACCACTTGGTCAAATGCCACCAATAAATCTCTCCGCCATCGGCGACATAACCGGCAAAGAAAGTCACAGTGATCACATGGATGAAAAGACCGACCACGAATAGTGCGGCCAAGCTCAAATGCGCCGCCCGCCAATAAGCCTGCCCTCGTCCGACGCTTTCACGGGCACCGATCAACACTTCCTCTTCGCGCACCAACCGCAGATAAGACCACGTGCGAGCCGGATTGCGGAGCCAGTGCGACAGGTTCGGCGAAAACAGCGCTTCCGATGCCGCCGGATCGAGCGCCGCCAATATGGCTTGCTTACGCTCGATCAAGCCGCGCAGCCGCGCCTGCAATTCCGGATCCGGCGTGCCGAAAGCGGGGCGTTTCGTCCCCATGTTCGCCGCCATCCGCCGCGCCCCATAAATGCGCGCCCAAACACCGAGTGCCGCGAGCGCGACCAGAGCCAGAATCAGCAAGGCCGGTGGCCGGCGCATATAGCCGACCGAGTGAATCGCGATGCACAGTGTGCCCACGCACGCGAGGTTCACATGCGCCGCGAACCACGCCACCGGAGAGGCCTTGCTCTTTCCTCGTTTTGCCACGGAAAAGCTCGCCGCCATCAACAACAGGACCGCACCGGACACACCCATCAGGTAAAGCTGCGGACTGCCGGGCGTGCGCCAGACTTCCGGCATGCCTGGCAGGAGCAGAAAATAAAGGGCAATCGCCACCACCGTGGCTCCGACCAGCAAGTTCAGACGGCGGTTATCGAGATCAGGACGCTTCATGACGGAGAACAAGAATAGGCGTGACGGGCGGCGGCGCCAGAAAAATCGCATTTGCCACCTTCTCTCCACGCGTTAATTCTTGATGTCACGGAGGAATACGATGGCAACGCTCAAGATTGGCGATACACCGCGCCGGGTCGAGGATGCCCGCTTCCTAACTGGGGCCGGCTGTTACGTCGACGATATGCAGCTCGAGAATATGGCGCATGCGGTCGTACTGCGCTCCCCCCATGCCCATGCAGACGTGAAGAGCGTCGATACCTCCACCGCGAAAGCGGCGTCGGGCGTGCTCGCGGTTCTGACCGGGGCGGATTTGGACGCGGCAGGGATCGGACCGCTCCAACCCTACGAGCAAGTAAACGTTTATTCGGACGAGCCGTTTTCCTTTCCGACGCAATATCCACTGGCAAAAGAGCGGGTTCGCTACGCGGGAGAGCCGGTCGCGCTGGTCATTGCCGAAAGTCACTCCGCGGGCCTCGACGCGGCGGAGTTGATCGACGTGGACTACGCGCTGCTGCCCGCGCTCATCGGCATCGAAGCCGCGCTGAACTCCGGCGACGCCGAGAACATTTGTCTCGAATGGTCTGTCGGCGACCGGCGGGCGGCGAATGTCGCCTTTGAAGCCGCCGCGCATGTAACCCATCTCGATATCCGCAATCACCGCATCGTCACCAATTCCATGGAGCCGCGCGGCGCCATTGGCACGTACGATCCGGACTCCGGCCGTTACACATTGCATGCCTCGGCCCAAAGCCTGCACATGGCGCGCGATCGGGTCGCGGAGACCCTCGGCGTCGACACATCGATGGTGCGATTGATCGCCCCCGATGTCGGCGGCGGGTTCGGCGTTAAAAATTTCATGTACGCGGAGCAGGTCCTATTGTGTTGGGCGGCGGGTGTCGCCGGGCGTCCGGTCAAATGGATCAACGCGCGCAGCGACGGCTTTGTCTCCGACCATCAGGCACGGGACAATGACGCCCATGCGGAATTGGCGCTTGATGCGAATGGCAACTTCACGGCACTTCGGGTCAAAAGCTGGGGCAATCTCGGCGCCTATCTCACCGGTAGCATGGCCCGCATTTTCACGGAACAATTCGTAAAACTGCCGGGCGGGCCGTACCGCATTCCCGCGATTTATGTGGATGTCGGCGCGGTCTATACCAACACGGTTCCCATCGGTGTCACCCGAGGACCGGGCTTTGCCGAATTCGCCAATATCATGGAACGGCTGGTCGACCGCGCCGCGCGCGAGACCGGCCGGGAGCCGGCGGATCTTAGGGCACAAAACCTGGTCTCTGTCGAAGCCATGCCGTTCACCAATGCAGTCGGCGCCACGATGGATAGCGGCGTCTTCCCAACAAACTTAGCGACTGCGGTGAAAAAGGCGGAGGCGGGTTACGATAGCCGCAAGTCAGCTACCGAGGCAGCAGGCCACCTGCGCGGCATGGGCCTGGCCTATCACATCAAAGCGACCTTCGGCGCGCCCGATGAAAACGTGGAACTGCGCTTCGATGAAGACGATGCGATCACCTTCACCACCGGCACCCAAGCCATCGGCCAAGGGCACGAGACCAGTTTTCCGCAAATCATTTCCGACCTGTTGGGCGTGGCGACAGAGGACATCCGCTACCGGGCCGGTGATACCGATCTGATTCCCATCGGCGGCGGACACGGCAGCTCGCGCGCGACCTTTATGGCCGGAACCGCGCTTCACATGGCGAGCGAGCAAATCAAAGAGAAAGGGCAACGTATCGCCGCCCGGATGCTGGAGGCGGCGGAAGCAGATATCGAGTTCGCAGCCGGCCGATTCGCTGTCGCCGGAACCGACCGCAGCCTGCCCTTGATGGATGTGGCGCGACAGGGACGCGCTGACGGGATGCCGTTGGATACGTATCAGCATTTCACCCGCGAATATCACACGTTTCCGAACGGCTGCCATATTGCCGAAGTGGAAATCGACCGCGAGACCGGCGCGGTCACTCTCACCCATTACACAACGGTCGACGATTTTGGCACCATGATCAATCCGCTGCTCGTCGCCGGACAAGTGCACGGTGCCGTGGCCCAAGGCGTGGGGCAGGCGCTTTTCGAACAGGCTGTCTATGCACCGGATTCAGGCCAACTTTTATCCGGCTCCTTCATGGATTATTGCATGCCGCGCGCCGACGACCTGCCGTCCCTCGATGTCGCGTTCAACAGTGTGAGCTGCACGACAAATCCGCTCGGCGTCAAAGGCAGCGGCGAAGCCGGAGCCATCGCCGGATTCCCAGCAGTGGCTAATGCAGTGCTCGACGCGCTGGCCCCCTTCGGGGTCAAGGTACTCGACGGACCGGCAAAGCCAGAGAATGTGTGGCGATTACTCAACCCAAACCGATAAGGGTGCGACATGGCGATTAGATACGACCCATCTGCCCGGTTCGACATCGATATCTCGGAAGAGATTTACCGCTCCGGTCCAGACGGCGAATGGCCCGTGCGCTTGTATCGCCCGCAAGGCACGGGACCGTTCCCCACTCTCCTCGATGTCCATGGCGGCGCGTGGAGTTCGGGCAGCTACCTCAACAATGAAAGCGTCGACCGCGCCCTGGCCGCGACAGGCATCGTCGTAGCGGCCATCGAGTTTCGCCAAGCGCCACAACACACATACCCAGCACAGGTCGCGGACGTGAATTTCGGCACTCGATGGCTCAAGACCCACGCCGCACGCTTGGGCGGCGATACGGCGACACTCGGCGCGTTCGGCACGTCGAGCGGCGGCCATTCCCTGATGCTGAGCGTGCTCAAACCGACGGACCCGCGCTACGCAGCCGAAGCCGTGTCCGGTGGCGAGGGTCTCGATGCGTCGGTTCAATATGCAATCACCGGCTGGCCGGTGCTCGATTCTCATGCGCGCTATATCTATGCACGAGACGCCGGAGTCGAACGGTTGATGAAATCGTCAGAGAATTATTTCGGCGATGAAGCCACGATGCGCGAAGGCAATCCGCAGCTCGTTTTGGAGCGCGGTGAGCAGACGCATCTGCCGCCCACGTTGATCCTGCAGGGCACCAAGGACGACAACGTACCGTTGGAGATTTCGGAACGTTTCGTCGAAATTTACAAATCGCGTAACGGGTCCATCGAACGCGAACTTTTCCCCGACATGCCACATGCTTTCGCGCGCGATCCTGGGCCTGAGACAGACCGCGCTATCGCCTTAATGCAAACCTTTATCGCCCAACAATTTGGCTGAGCGGGAGACACCGTATGCAATACGATTTCATCATTGTCGGAGGCGGGTCGGCGGGCTCGGTTCTCGCCAATCGTCTCTCCGTCCGCAGCGCCAACAAGGTTCTGGTTTGCGAGGCCGGACAGGACACGCCGCACGGCAAAGTGCCGCCCGAAATACTCGACAGCTATCCAGGCAAAGCCTATCTCGATACGCGCTTCCATTGGACCGAACTTAAGGTCACGACGCAGGTCATCTCGCACAACAACCCGGAAGCCGACCGGCCCCCGTTGCGGAAATACGAGCAAGCCCGCGTCCTCGGCGGCGGATCGTCGATCAACGGCCAGCTCGCCAATCGCGGCGCACCGACAGACTTCAACGAATGGGAGGAACGCGGCGCCAAAGGCTGGAACTGGGATGCGGTGTTGCCGTATTTCAAGAAGGTCGAGCGGGACATGGATTTCGACGGCCCCTATCACGGCAAGGAAGGGCGCATTCCGGTCCGCCGCATTTTCCCCGATCTCTGGAACGGTTATTCGAAGGCCGCCGCCGAAGCACTATCGCGCGCCGGCTACGATTATATACCGGATCAGAACGGTGAGTTCGCCGAGGGTTATTTTCCCATTACCAGCTCCAACGCTTATGAGCGGCGGGTCTCCGCCGCCATCGGCTATCTCGACCCAGGCACGCGGCTGCGCGAAAACCTCACCATTTCCACCGATACACAAGTCACCGAGCTGTTGTTCGACGGACTAAAATGCGTCGGCGTGAAAGCCCTCGTGGAAGGCAAGGAGACCGAGTTTCGCGGCAACGAGGTCATTCTATCATCGGGGGCGATCCATTCCCCGGCGCATCTGTTGCGGGCGGGAATCGGCCCTGCCATGCACCTGAACGATCTTGGCATACCTGTCCGTGCGAATGTCGCCGGTGTTGGCCAGCGTTTGATGGATCATCCATCGATTGCCGTCGCCTCCTTCATCCATCCGGAGGCCCGAATCAACGACTATACGGGCCGCCACGCGCTCATGGGCATGCGCTATTCCTCCGAGACCGGCGGCGCACCGATGGGCGATATGTTTGCAATCGCGATCGCGAAATCTTCTTGGCACGCGGTTGGCGAGCAAATCGGCTCATGGATAATCTTCGTCAATAAGACTTATTCGGAAACGGGACAGGTGCGTTTGGCGACAACGAATTGGCGGGACGAACCGACCGTCGAATTCAATCTCTTATCCGATAAGCGCGACCTTGACCGCCTGACCCAGGGATTCCGGAAAATGGCGGCGTTACATAACGACCCCGCCATGCAGGCAGTGACCAGCGACGTCTTTCCCGCCAGCTACAGTGATAAGGTCCGGCAGATTGGCGTCGTGAATAAAAAGAACAAATTCATGACAAACGTGATGTCGAAATTACTGGATGGTCCGGCGGCGTTGCGGCAAATGTTGATCCGCAAATTTATTATGGAAGGCTTCACGCTGGAACAGATGATGACCGATGACGACGCTCTCGAGGCTTTCGTGCGCAAAGCAGCGGTCGGCGTGTGGCATGCGTCGTGTACCTGTCGCATGGGTGCCGACGACGATCCGATGGCGGTCACCGATATCACGGGCCGGGTGCGCGGCGTTGAAGGGCTACGCGTCGTCGACGCGTCGATCTTTCCGGTCGTGCCTTGCGCCAACACGAACTTCCCGACCCTGATGACGGCCGAGAAGATTTCAGACGCGATTTTAGCTGAACAATAATTGCTTGGGATGGAAACGAAGAATGGATGACCAACGCGCCTTTTCCGGCATCAAAGTATTGGATTTCACACAGGGGATAGCCGGGCCGCACAGCACCATGCTGTTGGCGCAGCACGGTGCCGACGTGATCAAGGTCGACCCACCGGCGGGTGACTGGGGCCGCTCGATGGGCGCGCTTTACGGCGACCATTGCGCTCATTCGATCGCCTTCAATCGCGGCAAGCGGTCCATCGCGTTGGATATGAAAACGCCTGAGGCGCTGGAGATCACCCAGAAGATGGCAGCAGAGTGCGACGTTGTCGTCGAGGCTTTCCGCCCGGGTGTGATGGCCAAATTCGGCCTGTCCTACGAGGACGTAAAAAAGGTGAACCCGAACGTCATTTACCTGTCGGTCACCGGTTTCGGCCAAGAAGGCCCGAACAACGGATTGCCGGTTACGGACGCCATCATCCAGGCCTATTCCGGCTTCATGACCATCAACCGCGACGGCCAAGGAATTCCCAACCGGGTCGCCATGATCCCCATCGACGTGGCTACCGGCCTTTACGCTTTCCAAGGATTGTCAGCGGCACTGATGCGGAAGTTCCGATACGGCACCGGCTGCTATATCGACAACAGCCTGATGCAATCCGCCGCCGCCTTTCAGGCCGCCAAGATCGCGGAATATTATTTGGAAGACGGCGAGGTCGCACCGCTCTACGCGCCGGTCGGTACTATGAAGACAACAAACGGCTATATGAACGTCACCGCGATGCGCGATCATCACTATGAGGCGCTGTGCGATATACTCGGCGTGCCGGAACTAAAGAACGATCCGCGCTTCAATTCCCGAGAAATCCGGATCAAGAACGAGAAAGAGTTGATGATCCTGATCCGCGCTGAATTCGATAAAGAGTCGTCTGAGCATTGGGCGAAACTGCTCACGGCCGCAGGCGTCATGAATTCTATCGTCCAGGATCACGGCGATTTCATGGAACACGAGCATACCAAAGCGGTGGGTGCGGTCGCCTATGTCGAACATGACGGCGCGGGCCTGTTCCCGATGCCGCAAATCCCCGGCCTGCCCCGCATCGACGGCCCATCGGCAATGACCCATTCGCCCCATGTGGGTGAACATTCGGTCGATATCCTCAAGGAGTGGGGCTACGACGACGACGCCATCGACGCCATGCTGTCAAAGAACGTTACCTTCGTCCCAGCACAAGAAGCCGAAGCAGCAGAGTAGTTTTAGGAAAGTTACTCTCAGGCCCTAATTCCGGGTTCCCGCGTTGCGTGCCTCGGAAAGACGGTGATTTTTAGGATGGTCATTCCGGGGCGCCCGATGGGCGAACCCGGAACTATTTCCTGAGCGTTACACTGCGGATGATGTGATTTGGAATTAGAGATCATCCCAATCCGGGTTGGCGGCTTCAATCAACTCGATCTTCCATTGTCGGCGCCATTTCTTGAGTTCTTTTTCGCGCACGATAGCATCGGTGATATCACCAAAAATTCCGTAGCGGACCAGCCGCTTGGTGCGATGTTGCCACACGCGCTTTATCAAATCGGATGTGATGCCGACGTAAGGAAAGCCGCGTGTCATGCTGGCGACGATGTATACGTATCCGGTCTTGGACATACCGAGAAGTATGAAAAGCTCAAGCCCTAATTCCGGGTTCACGCGATGCGTGCCCCGGAATGACGGTGATTTTTAGGATGGTCATTCCGGGGCGCCCGAAGAGATAACCCGGAATTAGGGCCTGAGAGACGCCGCGAGAAAATCCCGCATCAATACGTTGAACCGCTCCACATGCTCAAGCGAGGCGAGGTGGCGGGCCGGCTCCAGCCAGTGCAACGGGGCGCCGAGGGTCCGCGCCATTAATTCGGATGTCGCGGTCGGTACGCCCGGATCGTCCGGCGTGGCGATCACAATTGTCGGGACTTGGATTTCCGGAAGACGCGGGGTTGTGTGGAGACCGCACATGGCGGCACTGGCGGCGACGAAACTCTCCGCGGTGAACCGGGAAATGGCACCCTCCATATACACATAGGCTGGGCTCCGTGCCGATGCGGCGGCATCCGTCAGCCAACGATCCATCAAGGGCGCGCGCACCGCCTCCATTCCGTCGCGCAAAACCAGTTCGGATCGATCGCGCCAGGCCTGCAGTTGGTCTTCCGTATATTCCGAAGTCGTATTGATGAGCGCCAGCGAGGCGACCCGGTCCGGAAAATCGAGCGCCACCGTTTGCGAAATCATCCCGCCCATGGAGACCCCGCACAGATGCACCTGGTCGATCGCTAGCACATCCATCAGCCCAATCACGTCCGCCGCCATCATCGAGAGGGAATATGGACCGGGCGGCACCTCGCTTTCGCCATGTCCACGCGCATCGTGGCGCAACACCCGAAACCCTTCGAACGCCGGGAGATGACAATCCCAATAACGATGATCGCTGGCAAAGCAGTGATTGAGACAGACGACCGGCGCATCGGTCGGGCCGCTCAACATATAGTTCAAATCGATATCGCCCACGCGAATCCGGTCCGGTCCCATTGCTCACCTCTTAATTGCCGCTATATCCACATGCCTCTGATCTAGTCCGGAAATGGGGCCGATGCCAGCCGATACGAACCGCCGATTTGTTCTAAAATCCCGCCCCTCAGATCTGCCGGATGCTTCGCATTTCACGATCGAGAACGCGTCGATCCCAACGCCGACAGCAGATGAATTACTGATTCGCATTCTGTTGGCAGCACTTTCTCCCTGGCAGGGCCAACGGCTCAAGGATTTCGAGAACTACACCAAACCCTTTCAAATTGGCGAGTTGATTGACTGCGATGTGCTCGGACAGGTCGTGGCCGGATCTTCCGGTGGTTTCAATGTCGGCGATCTGGTGACGGGACGCCTCGGCTGGCAGGAATACGCCGTTGCAAAACCAGCGGACCTACTGGCCGCAACGACGGGTTTCGACGAGACGCTCTGGCTGACCGCGCTCAGCTCTCCGGGCCTCACTGCCTATTGTGCCCTGGAGATGTTCGGCCGACCGATGCCGGGCGAAACGCTGGTGGTGACCTCGGCCGCCGGGTCGGTCGGCAGCTATGCGGTACAGCTCGGCAAACTCGCCGGGATGAAGGTGGTGGGCATCGCGGGCGGTAGTGAGAAATGCAGCATTGTAACGGATCGCCTCGGCGCGGACATCTGTCTCGATCACCGGAAAGACGAATTGGCGGCCCACGTTCGAGAGGTCTGCCCTGAAGGGGTACATTTGTTTTTAGACACCGTGGGCGGCCCGATCGCCGATGCGGTGTTCGAGGGGTTGGCGAAGTTCGCCAAAGTGCTGATCGTGGGCCGGACCGTCTCCAACAACAGCGCGCGCCCGGACCTTGACCCCGTGAACATGCGGATGCTCTGGGCGCGGGAAGCCAGCATTCAATGTTTCTCCCGCTATTCCTATCCGGAGCGTTGGGGCTTCGCGCGTGAGCGCATGGCAACTCTGTGCCGGGCGGGTAAAATCACCGCCATCGACAATGTGGTTGATGGGTTTGAACAAACGCCGTCCGCGCTGCATGACATGCTCGCGGGGAAATATACCGGCAAGGTTATGGTCCGCTACGGAGACGCCGCAAAATGAGTATCGAGAAAGTAAAGGCGGGCGACATCGAATTCGCCTATCGCTGGGACGGCAATCCGGACGGCCCGGTTGTGATGATGGCACACGCCATGGGGACCAGTCATCGCATTTGGGACCGGCAGGTGTCGGCACTCGAAGATCGGTACCGGATGTTGCGCTACGATTGGCGCGGGCACGGCGACACCGACGCACTGCCCG
Organism: Alphaproteobacteria bacterium; assembly: GCA_049601975.1. Classification (GTDB taxonomy): domain Bacteria; phylum Pseudomonadota; class Alphaproteobacteria; order UBA8366; family UBA8366; genus UBA6544. The sequence continues at coordinate 16,312 of JBMYRC010000062.1, forward strand.
GGCCCTACACCTTGACGCAGTTTGTCGACGATGCGGTCGCGGTGATGGACGCGCTTGGCCTGGACCAGGTGAACTGGGTCGGCATTTCGACGGGCGGCATGATTGGCCAAGGATTGGGTATTCACCACCCGGAGCGCCTGGCGTCGCTCACGCTCTGCAATACGACCTCTCAATCGAATGAGTGGTATCGGGACTGGGTCGCGGAGCGCCAAGCGGTGGTGCGCGAGGGCGGCATGGTCCCGGTCTGGGAAATGACCGACAAGCTGTGGTTCACCGATGCCTTCGCTGACGCCGCGAACGACGATTATCACGCCGTCCGCAAGGTCATGATCGCGACCCAGGTCGACGGATATCTCGGCGGCACCTCCGCCGTCGCCGACCTCGCTTATCGGGACCAGCTACATCGCATCACCGCGCCGACCCGTATCATCGCGGCGGGCGATGATGTGGTGACACCCATCGAGCGCTCGACGGATATTCGCGACCGCATCGCAGGATCGAAGCTCGACATTATCGACGGCCAGAGACACTTCTCTAATGTAGAAGTGCCGGATGTGTTTAATATCATTCTGCGGCGCGGCCTGGACGAGATGACAGCGCAGGAATAGGCGATGACCAAGACCAAGCGTCCCGAGGTTATGGCGACCCAGCATATGGTGGTCGCAGGCCATCCCTTGGCGGCCCAAGCGGGGTTCCAAATCCTCGAAGCGGGCGGCAATGCGATCGATGCGGGCGTTGCGGTCGGTCTCGCGATCAATGTGTTGGAAAGCGAAATGACCTGCTTTGCCGGGGTCGCACCGTCGATGATTCGAATGGGAGCGACCGGTATCGTGCAGAATTTCGTCGGGGTTGGCCCCTGGCCGCGGGCCCTTGACGCCGAGTATTTCCACAAACATCACGGTGGATTAGTGCCGGAAGGGATTCTCAACACCGTCGTGCCCGCCGCTCCCGATATCTGGCTGACAGCCCTGCAACGCTTCGGCACGATGTCCTTCACCGAGGTTGCGTCCGCCGCTATCCGCTTGGCCCGCGACGGCTTTCCTATGTATCCATTCATGGTCGAAGTACTCGGCGAACACCTTGATGAGTTCAAACATCTGCCGGGCACCGCCAATATCTTTTATCCGAATGGCGCCCTGCCGCCCGTGGGCGAACGGTTCGTCCAAACAGATCTCGGCAAAACCCTGCAATATCTCTGCGATGAGGAAACGGCAGCCGCATCGGGCGGACGGGACGCCGGGATCGATGCTGCGCGGCGCGCCTTTTACGCAGGCGATATCGCGGCGGCCATTGTGCGCCAACAAGAAGACGAAGGCGGGTTGATGACCCGCGAGGATTTAGCCAAATTCCGAGCCGAGATCGAAGATCCAGCCCGTGCCACATTTGGCGAGTACGAGCTCTACGGCTGCGGCCCGTGGTGTCAGGGCCCGATGATCCTCGGCGCGGCACAAATGCTGAGCGGCATGGACTTGGACGGCATGGGACACAACAGCGCGGATTATATCCATGCGGTCGTCGAAGCCTTGAAACTTTCCGCCGCCGACCGGGAGGCCTATTTCGGCGACCCGATGCAAATCGACGTGCCGCTCGACCGCTTGCTTGATGCCGAATACAGCCGGTCGCGGCGCGAGAGTATCGATCCAGCCCGCGCCTATCCGGGCATGCCGCCCGCAGGGCAACTCGACGGATATGAAATTCCTGCCTGGCAGGCCGACCCGTCGGCGGGGCCAGGCCAGGCCGCCGCTAACCCGCTCGAGACATCGTACTTCTGCGTTATGGACGGCGACGGCAATCTGTTCTCCGCCACGCCGAGCGACCCGACGACAAGCGGCGCAGTCGCCCCCGGCCTTGGCATCACCACTTCGCGCTGGGGCTCGCGCGCCCACACGGGGGCGGACCATCCGGCTCGGGTCGGCCCCGGCTGGCGGCCCCGCATGTCGGCCAACCCGATGCTCGCGGTAAAACCGGGTGAAACAGTTTTACCGCTGGGCTCCCCCGGCAGCGAAGTCCTGGGCCAAGCGCAGTTGCAGGTATTGTTGAACATCCTGGTCTTCGGCATGACTCCACAAGCTGCCGTCGAGGCGCCGCGTTTCGCCAGCTTCAGCTGGCCCGCCTCTGCCCTGCCGCACGCCTATCACCCGGCGCGTCTGAAAGTCGAGCGCGGGGTCGGTGAGGAAGTCGGTCGAACACTCGCCGCGCGCGGTCACGATATACAGTGGTGGCCGGACCAGGAATGGCGCGCCGGATCGGTGTGCACCATCCGCGCCGACCAATCGAATGGCATCCTCCACGGCGGCGCCGACCCCCGGCGCATGGCCTATGCGGTCGGATGGTGATATTCCCTCCGACAACTTTTCATCTTCGAACAAGAGGATCGTATGTACTACGACAGCATTAAGAACGAGCACGGATTGAAGCACGATCCGTTTAAGGCACTGGTCGCACCTCGGCCCATCGGTTGGGTCTCCACCGTAGATCAAGAGGGTGTCCTCAATTTGGCACCTTATAGTTTTTTTAACGCGGTCAGCGACCGGCCGCACTACGTCATGTTCGTCTCTGCACAACGCAAGGACAGCCTGCGCAATATCGAAGCGAATGGCGAGTTCACCTGTTCGATTTCGACCATGGATACGCGGGACGGCATGAATGTTTCCTCCGCGCCCGTGGAAGCGTTGGCAGACGAGTTCGCGCTCGCCGAATTGGAGACCGCGCCTTCACATTTCGTGAAACCGCCACGCGTCGCCCGCGCACCCGCATCGCTTGAATGCCGGCATTGGAAAACCGTCGAACTGCCGGACGTCAGCGGTGATAATGGGCATTTCATCATCATCGGTGAAGTCGTCGGCATCTTCATCGACGATGCTGTTATCAAGGATGGAATTGTGGACACCGCCGCGATGCGGCCCTTAGCGCGCATGGGCTATATGGACTACGCGGTGATAACGCCGGAAACCTCGTTCACCCTCGGACGCCCGCAGGTGCAAGATGACGGTTCGGTGAAAATTCCCGAGGGGGACTGGGACGGAGTCTACCGCTAGCGTAGACCGTCTTCTCCCTCGGCATCCTCTGCCTCAAGGCCGCCGACCCGAGGCAGGGGACGACCGGAATCCGTGACCGCGACGGCGACGAGAATTTCATCGGCGCGGGGCGCATCGTTGGCCCACACTTCCATGCCGTCGAAATGGCTACGCACATAAGCTGCGTGCTTATGGCCAAGCGGGATGTCCAAGGTTTGACCCGGCCCGCCACGTTTCTTCGAGGAAGGCACGAGAGCAGCCCCTTTCTCAACGGCGATGCGGAGCGGCGTGCCGAGCTTCGGGTGCAGGATCGCCGCCGCGTGTTCCAATTCACCGTCGACACCGACCAAGGCCGCCTTGCCGTAACTCTCGACCGCGCCGGGCATGATGCCCAAGGCGGCGACGGCGCGGTCGCCCAAGAGCGTTCCCAACTCCGCACCGATGTCGATCAACTCTGACAGATCCTCCACATAGCGACCCGCGAACGGATTTTCGATCACCGCGATCGCGGCAGCCCGGCGCGTCGGCGGATCGATTACGCGGCCCATTTCACGATGAATTTCGTCTGTGACAGTCACGAGTTTACGGATCACGGCACGGCTCATTGTCTCTCCTCTCCTTTATACGCGCATCGAGGCTAGCCTCACGGTAACGTGAGAAAAAGCGATGAGACAGGCCGAGCTCGAATACGCGATGCTGCGCTTCAAATTGATCGAACACAGTCGACATACGGCTGCCCTTGGGAGATATTGTAAGCGCTGAGACGACAAAAGCGCAAAAACACACGCCCCTCCAAGAAAAATGGCCCATCACACCAGCAAGCGTCCGCAACACCGGAAGCACCGACGCGGCGGGATTTTCTCACCAAAGCCCGCAATGGAGTAATCGCCGCCGCCGTCGTCGGAGTGGCCGGTGGGTACTTGGTAGACGAGGTCAGCGCTACCATCCAGGAAGGCGATTTAACGCGGATCGGCAACGGGATCCCCACCATCGTGCAAATTCACGACCCACAATGTCCTAAATGTGTGGCCTTGCAGCAGGAGACCCGCGACGCGCTTTCGAATTTCGAGAACGGCAAGCTACAGTACCTGGTCGCCAATATCCGCACCGTGGAAGGGAAAATGTTGGCCACCTCTCACGGGGTCGGTCATGTGACTCTGTTGCTGTTGGACGGGCAAGGTCGGAAATTAAACACACTGGTTGGGTCGAACACGAGCCGCTATCTGACCGAAATGTTCCGCGGCCACCTGTCGAGATCGACGAAGAGTTAGCTCCCCCCTAGCAATCTATTTCCAGTCAGCCTCACGCTTTTCCACGAAAGCGCGGCCGCCTTCCTTACGGTCCTTAGAATTCATCACGCGGTTTTGGACGAATTCGGTGAGTTGGTTGACCGCCGTATAGTCGAGATTGCTCCCCCGCACCATCAGCTCCTTCATGCCTTGTACCGCCATCGGGCTCAAACTAGCGAGGCGTTGCGCCGCCTTTTCCGCCTCCGCCATCAGATCTTCCCGGGGGACGATTTTGTTGATCATGCCGACTTCGCGCGCCCGTTCCGCATCGACCCGTTCTGCCATCAGGAGCAGTTCCGAGGCAATCGCCCAGGGCATGACTTTCGGAAACCAAGCCGCTGGAATGGTCGCGATGCCCCATTGTGGTTCCGGCAACCAGAACGATGTGTCCGGCGCGGCGATACGGATATCCGCATCGAGCGCAATCCACATCCCGTAGCCTACCACGTGGGAGTGTAACGCGCTCACAATGGGCTTATAGACACCGTTGGCGCGCGTAATGTCCGGGTAATTGCCGTCGTAGCGGTACTCAGCCTCGGGCGCGCCGCCAGAAAGATCGGCGCCCGCGCTGAAACACCGGCCGTTGCCGGACAGGATGGCGGCGCGCATTACCGGATCCCGCTGGAAATCCGCCCATACATCCGCGAGTTCACGATGCATGGCCGCGTTCATCGCATTAAGCTTTTCCGGCCGGTTGAGGGTGACATAAGCGATATGCCCGCGCTTTTCATATTCGACAGTCGTTAAATCCACCGTGCTTAACCTCTCTGATCCACGTTCTTATTGCTTATAATCGTCACCCGGATTAAAGCCCGCGTCATCCGCGAGCACGCCTGCTCCCGGCACGTGATTCACTTCGACGCGAATACCGTCCGGATCTTCGCACAGAACATAATAGTATCCAGGTGCCCAATGCCCTTCCTGAGCCAGGCTGACGATATGGGCGTCCATCTCCCGCAGCAACGCGTCGACCTTGTCGACATCCGCGCGCGAGCGGGCGCGAAAACAAATGTGATGCAACCCAACGCGCCCTTGCTGAAAGCGCTCGCCCGCAAATTCGGGCGCACAGGGCTGGATACCGAGGGCGGTGCGCGCGCCGACGAAATAGGTCATGTTGCTGCCGTCGAAGACGCACTCCAACCCCATCGCCGTCATCAACTTTGAATAAAATTCTTTTGCTTCGTCGTATTGAGATACGGTCAGGATGACGTGTGCCATGCCATTAATGTCAATCATGTTCTCTCCTTAGTCGAGGCCTTCGACGATGCGGAAATCACGGACGGCTCCATCACCGAGGGCCGCAACGGCCGCTTGGTATTCCGGACTGTGATAGGCCTCGAGCGCCGCTTCAAAGCTTGGGAACTCGACCAGGATTGTGCGCTCGGCGAGCCCGTCCTCGAACGCTTCGACCCGCCCGTCGCGCGCCAGGATATTCGCGCCACGCGGCACCATCGCCTTCGGCGCCAATTCCGCATAAGTCTTGAGTTTTCCCGGATCCGATATTTCTCGGTAACAAACCACTAAGTAACCCTTGGCCATCGCATCGCCCTTTCCCGCTGGTGTGTGAGGAACACTATGCCAAGAGCGTTAAAGACCAATACGGCCCACACTAAGACGAGATTGCGATATCTACAGGTTCAGATCGAACTCTTCTTTAGCTTCGGCCTGCTTCAAGTTCATCCGGCCTTCGTAAAGCGGCCCTTCACCCGTTGTCGGCCCTTGATACTGCATGAACAGAATTGTGCATCCGGTCTCAGTACTCAATTCATATTCGCGGTGCGGGTCGGCATGGTAGACGATGTGGCCGGCGCGTAGCGTCTGCTCGCCGTATTGGAATTCCCCCTCGATCACGTACCAAACCTGCGCGAAATCGTGCCGGTGCGTGACAAACCCTTCGCCCGCCTCGTAGCGCAACACCCCAGCATTCGGTTGTGTTGGATCATCGGCACTTGGATGAAAAGGAAATTTGCACAGCGAGCCGAAGCGGTTCATCTCCCAATCCATATCGTCCAGATGACTGATCTGCGGCATTGCGTCTTTTGTTGCTTTTGGCATCTCTTTCTCCTCCGATTACGCTCTATCTGGATGCAAAGTCTAAAGGGGTGAGATGATAACACACAGCCCGAGCCATCAATCCGTCGAACCCATCGCGCCCGTCGGTTTTTCCGCGTTTAGACCCATTTCAAATCTCTCATAGAAGGTTCCGAGCGTTTCCATCATAAGGGCCCGGCAGGTTTCATCGACGGATCGGCCTGCTTGAGCGTTGGGCTGACGAGGGGGTTATCGCTATTGCGAAAGCGTCCTGGCAATCCGGAACCCG
>JBMYRC010000063.1:0-21945 GCA_049601975.1 Alphaproteobacteria bacterium
ATCATAACCAGAACAGATCCTACTCATAAATGGAGGAATAACGGGGGCAAGGTCACCCTGATCGATGCTCAAACGAGGACTGAAATCACAACGAGTTCACTACATTCCAAGTCATTAGAGGCTCTTAAACATAGTAAAATGTATAAATCGACCCTGTCAGATTTTGATGCGGAATTATCACAAATCGAATTGCGCATATCCGCTTCGCTGCAATTTCAAGAAGCCTGCACTGCCGCTTTTGAAATTGCTGATCTTGATAAGCTGATAACCCGCCACGACGAACTTCTATGGCGTAGAGAAAACGAGCTCTTGTAATCATTCACGATTCTGGCTGATGGCGAATATCTCGGCGTTGAGAATGACATGATCAGATTTAACTCTAGCTCATAGAAACCGGGGCTCCCGTCGAGCGGGCACCGGTGGCATAATCACCTGCCACAAAATTTCAGAAGAGCTTACGTGACCAGTACGCCACCAAACAGCCACATTACAGACAGCGAAGTCGACGCGGATTACCGTATCGATGTATCGAAACTCGATACGGGCGTCTTGTACCGGATCACGGCCATGGCCTTCCGACATAAAGTTCGGATGGCCCTCGGCATGGTCGCCACCGTCATCGCCGCGACCTTCCAGTTGTTTATTCCGCAGTATCTCGGCCAAGCCGTGGATCAGGCGCAAGGACTGTTGGCTGGTGCCGCTTCGGGATTGGCAGACCGGACGCAGACGGAAGATGCCTTGATGACCACAGCGCTTCTGTTGCTGGGAGCTGCCATCGGTCGCGGGCTCTTCACCATGATGCAGAACTATCAGGGCGAGGCCGTCGGACAACTCATCGGATACCGGCTGCGTCTCGACTATTACCGCAAGCTCCAGCAACTCAGCTTCTCGTGGCACGACCGCATCCATTCGGGCGACCTCATGACGCGGGGCATTCTCGATATCGAAGGGCTGCGCCATTGGGTGGATACCGGCTTCCTGCGCATGATCTTGCTGACCTGTCTGATCGGCGGTGGCGCCATCATCTTACTTAGAACCGATATTGAACTCGGCCTGATGGCGTTGAGTTTCGTGCCGATCGTGGCCCTGCGCAGCTCCGTTGCGCGCATCAAACTCCGCGATGCCTGGCTCGCCTTGCAGGACCAGATGTCGCTTCTCTCGAAGGTGATGGAGGAGAACCTCGGCGGAATTCGCGTCGTCCGAGCGTTCGCAGCACAAGTGCACGAGATGGCTCGATTTGACGAGAGTTCCGACAAGGCATTGAAGATAGCCACATTGCGGGTTCGCCTCTTCGTTCATTCAACGACGCAAATGACATTCGTCTATTTTCTCACAATGGTGGCGACGCTCTGGGTCGGCGGCGAGAAGGTCTTGGCGGGGCAAATTACTTTGGGGCAATTGACCGAAACTCTGACCTTTATGTTGATCCTTCGCATGCCGGTGCGCCAGATCGGCTGGATGATCAACTCTATTGCCCGTGCCTCTACCTGCGGCGGCAGGTTGTTCAACGTCCTCGACCTGATCCCTTCCATATCGAGTAAAGCGAATGCAAAGCCGCTCAAGGCGTCGCAAGGCGTCGTCCGTTTCAACGCCGTCGACTTTCGCTACCCGACTTGGGCCAAGGATCAGCGCACCCTGAGCGGCGTCAGCTTCGAAGCGCGGCCCGGTAAGATGATCGGCATCGTCGGCCCGCCAGGTGCCGGAAAAACAACCATCGCTCAATTGATGGGCCGTTACTACGATGTCACGGGGGGCAGCATTAGTATCGACGGCCAAGATATCCGCGACGTCACGCTGGAATCGCTGCGAGCGGCTGTCAGTGTCGTCCAACAAGAGCCGTTCCTCTTCACCGCAAGCCTCAATCATAACGTCGCCTATGGATCGCCCTGGGCGGACCGGCCGGATATCGAGTATTCCGCGCAAATGGCGCAACTGCACAATTATATTCGCGGCCTTCCGGAATCGTACGAAACCCTGGTCGGCGAGCGCGGCGTCTCACTCTCCGGCGGCCAACGCCAGCGGCTCTCCATTGCGCGAGCCATTCTGCCGGATGCAAAGGTTTTGGTTTTCGACGATTCCACCGCCGCCATCGATGCCGCAACCGAGCGGCGCATCCGCGACGCGCTACGCGAATTCGTGGCTGAACGCGCCGTCATTATCATCGCCCATCGCCTAACGTCAATAATGCATGCGGACGAAATTCTGTTTATCGAAGACGGCCAGATTGTGGAGCACGGAAGCCATGCGGAATTGATGGCTTCGGCGACACGGTACCGCCAACTCTACGAGCTACAGTCGCGCGCCACGGGAGAGGATGCCGCATGAGCGACCAGTCCGCCACGCCGTCTGAACCTAAAGGTCCCCTCGCCGTCGTCGGATCGCAAACCAGCCAAGACGAGATCATTTTCGGACGTGCATTCGACAAATGGGTGATTACGCGATTCTTACGGCATTTGGCACCGTATAAGCTCCGCATCTCCATCGGTATTTTCGCCGTTCTCGTTTATACGGTCACGCAACTCTCCATTCCGCTCATCGTGCGGGCGAGCATTGATCACTCCCTAGCACCCGACGTCCTCAATCAGGAGGCACTGCACAGTTTAGTGACGCTCTTCTTCGCCATCGTGGTCGTCAATTATGTCGCAAATCATTTCATGGAGACCGTCGTCGGGCGCACCGCGCAGTACCTGCTCTTCAACTTGCGGCGCGCCATGTACAAGCACCTGCAACACGTCTCGCTTTCGTTTATGGATAAGACGGAGGTCGGGCGGCTGATGTCTCGCCTACAAGGCGATGTTTACGCGCTACAGGAATTTCTTGAATCATCGATCTTCGCGGTCGGCGATATCGTGCTGCTCTTCGGCATTGTCGGCGTTCTACTCTGGCTCGACCCCGCATTGGGAGCGTTAACGCTTTCAGTCGTGCCGATTCTCTTTCTGGTACGCATCGTGTGGTTACCGATGGCGCGGAAAGCTTTTCTCTCCGCTCGCGAAGCCAGCAGCGCCACGAATGCGGCACTCGCCGAGAACGTCCATGGAATTCGAGCGATCCAGGAATTAGTCCGCGAGGACGTTAACTTCGAATTGTTCGAGAAGAAGGCCCGAACAAATCTTCTAACCCATCTACGCGCGTCGAAGTTTTCCAACGTGATCATTCCCATGGTCGACACGCTAACCGGCGGCGCCATGGCGATCGTCATCGTGGTCGGCGGCGGAATGGTGTTGGACCGCTCGCTCGATATCGGCGTCATGGTCGCTTTCTTGTTCTACGTTCAACGTTTCTTCGACCCGATTCGGTCTCTCACCTTGCAATACAGCACCATGCAACGCGCCATGGCGTCAGGTCAGCGGATTTTCGAAGTGACCGACGTAACGGTCGATATCGCGGACCGTCCGGACGCCGAAGATCCAGATGAGATCGACGGCGCCATTGAGTTCCGCAACGTCACCTTCGGATACGAGCCGGACAACCCTATCCTGAAAAACATCTCTTTCCGGATCGAACCAGGAGAGACCGTCGCCTTGGTTGGCCCCACCGGTTCCGGGAAAACCAGCACCACATCTCTTGTCCACCGTTTCTACGACGCTTGGGAAGGCGAAGTTGTTGTTGGAGGGCGTAATGTGCGCGATGTGACGCAGAAGTCGCTCGGTCGCCATATTGCTATGGTGTTGCAGGAACCTTTTCTCTTTTCCGCCACCATCGAGGAGAACATCCGCTACGCGAAGGCGGACGCCACGATACGCGACATTATCGACGCCGCGAAGGCCGTCGGTGCGCACGACTTCATCATGCGTCTGGAAGCTGGTTATCAAACGATGCTCGACCAGCGCGGCGTTAATCTTTCCTTCGGCCAACGCCAGCTCATCAGCTTCGCCCGAGCCTTGGTGGCGGATGCGAAAATCTTGGTTCTCGACGAAGCCACGGCGAGCGTCGACAGCTATACCGAACTTGAAATCCAACGCGCCCTAGCCCGCCTACTCGAAGGCCGCACCGCCCTGGTGATCGCGCACCGTCTCGCCACCATCCGGGGTGCCGACCGCATCATCGTCCTTCAGGAAGGCGGTATCATCGAAGAAGGCAATCATGATCAGTTAATGGAAGCTGACGGTCTCTATGCCCGACTCTACCGGATGAATTACGCCAGTTTCGACGACATGCCGGAAGAAGAAATCCAGCGCGCTATTTTGGGAGGCAGTGGAGAGACTTAATCCCGCCTATAATGCCGCCGTTATATCCATCAGCCGTTGCATAGTTGCCAACGCCTTGGCTTCCGGAAGACCCGGCCAGCGGACGCGGGCGATTACGTGATCAATACCGAGTTCGTCGCGCAGCCAGCGCATCCGCGCGGTTACAGAGCGCACATCCCCAACCAGGAATTTAGCTCGCATGAAGTCATCAAACTCCTCGCGTCCGCCGACCTTCGTGCTGCTCGACGCCACACCCCAGATTTGATAGGCGTTGTATTTGGCATAAAGAATATCCCGTACATCGTCGAATGCCTCTTCCTCCGATGCCGCGATATAGCATTCCCGCATTGTCGGGCGTTCCGGGGCGGGTGGTAGGCCCACCCGCGCATCTTCGAACTCACCGAGCAAGATCCGCAATTCCTCGAATGAAGGATTCATACTGGAAACCCAAACATCTCCAATGCGCGTCGCCCGGCGGATCGCCGCCGCCACACTGCCCCCAATCCAGACGGGCGGACCAGAACGTTGTTTCGGTTTTAGGCTGATGGAGACATTCTCGACCGAGAAGTACTTCCCCCGATGGCTCACATTGTCTTCAGCCCAAAGTCTGCGCACCAGCGCCAGTCCATCGGTAAACCGCCCGTCCCGTTCGTTCATCGGAACACCCATGGCCGCGAACTCGTCACTGCGGTAACCTATTCCCGCGCCGAAGATCAATCGCTCCCCGGTAAGCCAATCCAAACTGGCCATCTCCTACGCCAGAACCACTGGGTGTGTGAACGGTAGCAAATACACACCGGTGCCAAGGCGTACGCGTTTGGTTTGCCCCGCGAGTAGTCCCATCAAAGGGCCAGGTTGGATAGATGCAAAAGGTGCCGAGACATAATGCTGCGGCAACCAGACAGACTCGTACCCGATACCGTACGCCAATTCAGCCTGTCGCACGAGCCCGGCGATGCCTTCTTCAAGTTCGGTTTCGGGGTCACGCAAATCCCATTGCGCTTGTAGGAAAACACCGAGTTTCATTAACGTACCCCAAAAAATTTTGCTCCACCTCAGCACCGCATCCTGAAGAAAGGTACAACACCGGTCGGGATGGGAAATACAGTGGTCGCAACGCTGATTGACTTCAGTTGCGGCTCTTGCCCTCCATCGCGTAAAGCATATAAGCCAAGCATGAAGGTCATCGTCGCTAATTTCTTCCACGACCCGCATGACAATTTTGAACTGGCCGATATTGCCATAGGTACCGGCAATCAGCATTGGCAAAAAACACGCCGTAATCGCGCGCAATCCATACCCCAGCAAGGGGTTACGCCGCCACAAGCGCAATACCTAGCGATTATAAATTCCTACGCGCAAATATCGTATCTCTCGGCCGCGAGTTCGACACAAAGCTCGATATCCGTTGCCAACAAATGGCGTTTTGCCACCAAGTCTTCGGCGGCGGATCGAACTTGCGTCAAATAATCGTCGCGGTCCACGTAGCGCTCTGCGATAGAGAGACGCGAATCGCCCGTGACTTCGCGCCCAGCCGCATCCTTTGCAAAGGGCACAGTCGATCCGACATATTCAAGTAACTGCCCGATACCGCCTGTTTCCGGATTGCGGGGATTGAACCCGGTGTGAGTTGCGACCGGAACCGAGACATCGGGCATGCGAATGCCGGAAGTCTCGTTGCCGTCCCAATCCACGGCGGATACATAATCGGGATATGCCGCCGTCTCGATCACCGGCGGCACCACGGCAATTCCCTTTTCCGCCTCCGCGCCAAGGTCGAGCAGGTGCATGGTTGTCATGACATCCGCGCCAGGTGGTGTGAGGCCCGCAACCACAGCCAAGGCCACAATGCTCTCGCGTCGTGTCTTACGCGTCCCCTTCGCTAACATCGGATAATCACTCATCGGCGGTTCCAACTCTTCCGATACCCAGGCGCGTAGATTTTCCAATGCTGCCCGGTAGAGTGGTCGGTAATCGACAATGTTCAAAAAGTTACAGCCCGCACTGCCGAATTGCGTGCGGTCTGTCAGGACGGCGACACCCGGTCCGTGTTGTGTTGAAGCGAAGAGGTAACGCCGCACATTGTCCGGTAGGTCGGCATCGCCACCGCTCTCGAGGTTGGTATGGCTCAACCCCGCATCGCCGCGCCAATACTCCGCTGACGTGTCGGTATAGAAGATCTTCGGCATATTGCCGGTCGCCCGATGCACATCCAACAAACCGCCGGTGCGTCCTGTTAGAGGGTCGCTTTGCGGTAAATCCGCGAATGGAAATAGATGTCCGAATGAAGGTGTCGGTTGGACCGAGGGTTGACCATACCGACTGTTAAACTCGCCGCGCCTTCCTCCCGAGATATGCGCCAAGACACCGTCCATTGCCGGACGTCCCGCTTCATCTGTGTTCAAGCCGAAGTGCAAATATGTCCTTAGAAAACGGCCACATTGAGACTGCCCCTCGCCGATCACATGAACTTGCTCGCCCGACAGCGGCGACTCCGCCTCATAACGCAGGAAAGATGCGAGATCTCGCGTCGCCAGCATTCCAGCTCCCACAACCGGACAATCGCGCGGCGTATAGAGAATATCGTAAATTAATCCAGGCTCAAATCCGCCCTCAAGCCAGATATGACCATTATCTTCAACGAGTGTCCCGTCAGCGAGTTTCGCAAAGCGCCATTTCTCACGTGCAATGGTCTCCGGTGCCTCATAAGGCGTGCGGCGAACTAAGAGGCGCGCTTCAGGATCGTCCGTGGAACGCGGGCAAATCGGTGTGTGATGGCCAAGGTCGCCGACATGATGATCAGTCAGCGCAAAGCAATCTTCATGCGAATTCGGTTGGATGCGAAGCTGCATCTGCGTAGTGGGGAATCGCGCGTCAGGTCGAACTTGCGGTGGCGTCACGCCTATCCGTGTACGTTCAGGCGTGCGCGGCACATCCCATTGCCATCCGGCCCAAGCCACTGTCCAGCCGTTCTCGAACAAGTGCCCGTCGCCGGGTAGCACTTCCGCCGTTGTCACAGCGGCCACAGGTGTCAAATTCAGGCGTGCCACCGACCGATTACCTCGGTTTGGTACCTGCATGAGCAGCGCCCGGTTACCGGCTGACATATCAACTGGTTTGATGACCGTGACGTCACCGCTGAAATGCACCAACCCATCAGCGCCACGCTCCGCCAGAGCCAGATCAACCACGCCGGCGTTCGCCGTGTTCGCGGGATCGACCGCATAATGCGCGATGGCGTCAATCCGCTCATAAGCGCCAGCGGCACCAAAAACGCGTCCATTTTCGTAAGGTGTGCGTTCCAAAACCTCTAATCGGGTAATCGGCATCGGCGGGGTCCTCTCCTGCGAACTGAAACGGCGCGAAAACACCGCCTAATTGAACCTACCTCACCTCCCTGCAGCGGCAAGGAAACTGTGCGGTGCAGCGGTGGACAAGCGCCGGACGCGCCGCTAAACCTGACGACAAATAGAGTTTCCGTCGAATTCGATTGAAGCGGTTATCGAGGCGAAACAAATCCATGCCCAATGATGCGCCAAATACAATTGAAAAAGCCCTAGCCCTCAATCTCGATCCGTTGAAATACGGTACACTGATTGAAATTGGCGCAGGTCAAGAAGTCGCACGCTGGTTCTTCCAGGCTGGAGCCGCCGCTGGAACCATCGCCAAGACAATGTCCGCCTATGACATGAACTTCAGCGATGCGATCTACGGCGCTTCTTCGGATAAGAGGTATGTATCCCGACAGCGTCTAGAGAAGATGCTCGCTCAGGAATACGACCTGATCATTAGCCGTGTAAAAAAACGCCGCCCGGAAGGGTCGACATTCTTTTCTTTCGCCAACACGGTCGCCGCGCAAAGCTTCGAAAAACGCGAGGAATGCCACGGTTGGATGGGCATCCGGCTACAATCCGCACCGGAACTGCCGCCGGACGACATCATCCTACACGTACGCATGTTGGATGACACCAATGTCGAACAGCAAGAAGCGATCGGCGTGCTTGGCGTCAATCTGATCTACGGCGCGTATTTCCATGCGGACGAGCCGGAAAAACTCATGCGAAGTTTGCTGGATAATCTCAAATGGGGCCGATTGGAGATCAACCTCGTCGAGTTCAGCGGTCCGAAATTCGGCGAAGTCGATAATCGATTGATGGCCCTCGAACTGGTGAAAGCCAGCCTCACTCCCGCGATCTTGTTTGGCCCCGACTGCAAAGTCGAAATTCCCTCGGAAGCACTCTACAAGAAAAGCGTGATCGGTATGCGAGGTAAATTCAAACCGGTCCTGAAGTCCGATATGGCGCGGCTTAATCACGCCAAGGACCGGTTCGTCACACAATCCGATGTCGCACCAGGATCAACCATCCCGCTAGCCGAGATCACCATGTCGGAACTCGCCAACGAAGGTGAGATCGATACCGCCGACTTTCTATCGCGTATCAATCAGCTCTCGAAGTTGGGCTTCCATGTTTTGATATCAGAGTTCTTCCGTTATTTCCGGGTCCGGCAGTATCTCGCGATGTATACGCATGAACCGGTTGCCATCGTCACCGACGTTGACGGTTTCCAGGACATCATCCAGGAAAATTATTACGAAGGCTTGGATGGCGGTATGTTGGAAGGATTGGGAAAATTGTTTCCGCCCTCGACAACCGCCTATGTCTGTCCGACGAATGAGGATGGCCGACTTATCACGCTCAACGATATGCCGCTCGAAGACGATCTCCGTCCTCTTGTCACATATCTGCGCGGACGCGATCACGTAATTCCGGCGGATGATTTCGACGCTCTCGCCTATGACAAGGAAACGCCGCTTATCCCCTGAGCGTGCCATAGTCGTCAGGCTCGAAGACGTCCACCTGAATTGTCTCCAGCCGCGCCGACGTCGCATCGGCGATTACATTTGCCTCGACCTCGCTCAGCAATCCACTTGTCATGACTGCTTCGATTTGAGTCGCTTCTCCGTCACCATCGATTTCACCAGAACGCACCGCGTCTTTCACGCGTTCCCTAAGGGGCTGTGCGGTCACCACCTTTGCCAAGGTCGCTTCCAACTCACCCAACCCCTGTTCCTGGCTCGCCGGAATATAGATGTCCGGTGTCAGGTGCTCCCGCGCTTCGCCACCATCCACCCCGGAAGGTCATTCGGAACTGCACCCACATTCATCAGGAAACGGCTGAGGCCGCCGCCGCCCGCGAACAAATCTTTCGTCGCCACGCTCCGGCAATAAGCACCGGTCTCTTTGTGCAGCAAATATGAAGGGATGATGGTCTCGAAGCGGGCAAAGTGATTGAACAGGAATATCTGTCCGTCTTCCGCACGCCCATCTTCATGATGAAACTTAATATTCAGCCCAAGCCGACTCTCGAGCAAGAAAAAATGTCTTCACACACCATTCGTATGTCGAGGTCTTAATCTCAAGATCGGCTAGATCGTAAATATGATCCTTACGATTCACTTATTGCCGATAACCCTCTCATGATTAACGACAAATGTTAATCACTTACTAACGCTTCACTATACAGATGAATCAAGCTCGTTTTTCTCATCATTTCATAACATTGGTAGAGTTCGGACTGAATTCAAAATCGTGTGGTAGAAATCGGCAGTTACAAAATTTGGCCTCCGGATATGTTAAGTTGAATCCAACAAAATCACGAACGGCGCCGAGGCTAATACTGAAACTCTCGACGTGACGGTTAATCCTCTTGCGAAAAGAGAAAAGGATAGGTGGGGATATGGCGGGCAAACTAAATTTCGAAGAGCTCAAAGACGCCGTCAATCGGCATGAAATCGATACTGTTCTAGCAGTTCAAGTCGACATGCAAGGCCGCTTAATGGGCAAGCGCATGCAAGCAGAATTCTTTATCGACAGCGCATGGAAGGAGACCCATAGCTGCAACTATCTTCAAGCTACCGATCTGGAGATGGAAACCGTTGAGGGTTATCGGTCGACCAGTTGGGAATCCGGATACGGCGACTATACGATGCGTCCGGACCTAGAGACGATCCGCCGCATTCCCTGGTTGGATGGCACGGCATTGGTGATGTGCGACGTTCTTGATCATCACACCCATGCGGAAGTTCCACACTCACCCCGCGCCATCTTGAAACGCCAGGTCGCCCGACTGCTCAATATGGGAATGATCCCCTATACGGCCTCGGAACTCGAATTCTTTCTTTTCCGTGAAAGTTACGAAGAAGCGCAAACTCTCGGCCATCGTGGCCTGACGCCCATCAGCGCCTATAACGAAGACTACCACATCTTTCAGACGACGAAGGAAGAGGAAGTCATGCGCGCCATCCGAAACGGATTGAACGGCGCAGATATTCCCGTGGAAAATTCCAAAGGCGAAGCCTGCGCTGGACAGGAAGAAATTAATGTCCGCTATACCGATGCACTGACGATGGCAGACCGCCACGCAATTATGAAAAACGGCTGTAAGGAAATTGCCTGGAGTAACCAACGCTCGATTAGCTTCTTGGCTAAATGGCACAACGATCACGCGGGCAGCTCGTCGCATATCCATCAATCGCTCGCAGGCTTGGATGGAAGCTCTCTATTCTTCGATCCCGATAAGGAACACGGCATGTCGGACCTCATGCGCCAGTATCTTGCCGGACAGTTAAACCACGCTGACGCCACGACCTATTTCCTCGCGCCGTATATCAATTCATACAAACGTTTCATGGCTGGTACCTTCGCGCCGACAAAAGCGGTTTGGTCAATGGACAATCGGACCGCCGGGTATCGCATTTGCGCCGGTGGGACGGACGCAGTGCGAATAGAATGCCGGATTGGCGGCGCCGATTTGAATCCATATCTTGCGATGGCGGCCCTAATCGCTGCGGGCATAGACGGCATCGAAAGGCAAAGCGAGTTGGAACCAGCCTTCACAGGTGACGCCTATAGCGAAATCAAGATTCGGAAAATTCCCTCGACCTTACGCGCCGCCACTGTCGCACTCGATCAATCCAATATGTTGCGGTCGGCCTTTGGCAACGAGGTGATTGATCACTACGTCCACGCAGCGCGTTGGGAACAGCACGAATACGACCGCCGCATCACCGATTGGGAAGTGGCCCGCGGGTTCGAGCGGGCGTGAACATAGAAATTGCGACATTAGTGCCAAATGGAACATATAACCATACTCACTTGGTCCCGGGCCATTTAAACTAGCCGCACGCCAAGATCAGCTGGAGACTTCGCCATTGCCGCGCCATGCCGATACCAATGACGTATTACCCGAGCCGAAAGACCTGACGGCGCTCTTCGAGCGCGCGGAAGTTCCCGACCTTTACCGGCTCTCCTATATCACCAATGCGTTGGTGTTGCCGCTTTACGATGCGGTCAAGCGCGACTTTGATTTATCACGCGGAGAGTATCTACTGCTGTTTTGCCTGTCACACTTCCCGGTGCTGACCGCACGCGACGTGGCGGAGATGTCCAAACGGCCCCGCAACACCATCTCCCGCGCGGTTCACCGCATGCTCAACGAAGGATATATCAATCGTGTCCCCGACCCGGAAGATGGTCGTCAAGCGCGCCTGACAATTACCCAAAGCGGCCGAGAACTACACGATAGAGTCATGGAACGGTTTCGAAGTCGAGAGACGCAAGGCTTCCAAATTCTCGATAAAGACGACCGAGTGACCTTGGATCGAATTCTCCAAAAACTCGCACTGCATATCGCATTTACATTAGACTGAATGGCTGCTGCGACGTACTGGAGCCAAGAAAATATCCCGGCCCGATGACTTCATTCTCCGCTCCACAATTACTCTAAAGACGAAGCTAAAGCGCGCCTAGTGTTCCAGCATACGGGACAAGCTTGGTGCCGCGTCACCCTCCCCAAAGGTGACAAGTTTGCGCAGATGCAAACCTAGAGACCATTCTGATCGTCCGTGCTTTTCGAACTAGATTGGACAAGTAACAGTCAAATGGCGTAAGGCGCGAAACGGATTCCCGGTCTGCGGTTTTTATATTTGCCGATCTTCGTCAGAAACTGCCGAGCCTTTACCGCGATGGCCGGAAAACTGCGGGGTCCCCCCTCTTACCCACCGAGCCACCAAGGCATCTCTACAAAGCTTTGGAGCAAGCCCGCCGGATATCTCAGTGTTAGAAAATAAGACATGAGACCGAGAAAAGCGACGCCAGCGATCCCCATCACGGCGTTCCTAATCCGCGACGAATCCGTATGCCAACTCGTAAAGGCAAATATGAAAAATGCGCACCCGAACGGGAATCCAACCAGCGCGACCGCCCCCAACATTCCGATCACCCAGGCGATGTAATAATACTCGCTCCGTTCAGGCGCATCACCGTGTTCGCCGTCGTGCAGGGCAGCTATCGGCCTGTTCGCACGGAACATTGCGATCAACAAAGGCGTGGCCAAGCCGATTGCAACAAGAGAAGCAATCATCGGAAAGGTGCGGCCTAATACGTGATACTGGAAACTATCAAAAAATGTAACGACGGCAAACGCCGTCATGAACACCGCGAAGTAAAGTTGCGGCCGCTTGTTTTGCACACCGTTAGGTCCGTCATCCGCATAGGTTTTCCCGGCGTTCGGAGAAAACCGCCACGCCATGTAGATTGAAACTATCGTTAGGATCAACAGAGCAATAACAATCGGGCGTTCAAAAAAGCTCCAACCGTAGACTTGCGCGGCCTGATATATCTTCGGTTCCAGCCGTGGTGCCAAGAAATAGCCAATCAGCAGGGCCGGGCGCGACCACCCGAAGCGTTTCATAAAGACACCGAGTGTGCCGACAAAAAGCAGGGCAATCAGGTCCTGCCAATCACGGGTCGCCTGAAACGCCGCGAAAAATATCAGCATGATCATAAAAGGCGCTAATAACGCGTATCGAATTGTCGTCAATTTTGCGACGTGATTAGCGACCGCAAGACATACGATCGCGCCCAGTACATTCGCCAGAGCCAACGACCAGATCATCACGAATGTCAGGTTGAGGTTTTCCGTGATCATGCCAATCCCGGGCTCAACTCCAACGAGGACAAACCCACCCAACAGGATGGCCATGCTACCGGACCCAGGGATACCGAAAAGGAGCGTTGGGATCAGAGCGCCACCTTCCTTGGCGTTGTTCGCGGATTCTGGAGCCAATACCCCCCGAATATCACCCTTGCCGAACCCTTCGCGGTCTTTCGATGTCTGTATGACATGGCCGTAGGCAATCCAATCGACGACTGAACCACCCAACCCCGGCAAGGCACCGACAATGCAGCCAATCACCGAACACCGCAGGACAATCCATCTGTGCCGCACGGCATCCTTGAACCCCTGCAACCAGCCATGTCCAAGGGTACCAGTTTCGGAAATTGAGCGACTGCGCCTGAGCAGATCGATGATCTCGGGCAGGGCAAACATCCCTAGTCCGATGATCACGATCGGCAGCCCATCGCTGAGGTAGCTGGATCCAAACGTCATGCGGAATTCACCGGTCGCGGGAGCGGCTCCGATGCTCCCGACTAATAATCCAATCCCGCAAGTGGCGAGGCCTTTTAGTGCACTTGTGCCGGTCAACATACCAATCATGCTGAGAGCGAGAACAATGAGCAGCAATTGTTCACCAAAGCCCATTGCCAGAATGATCGGCCGCGCGGCAAAGACGGCTCCGGTCAGAATTATCGCACCGAACAATCCACCGAAAAGGGATGCCGTGAATGCCGCGCCAAGAGCACGCGCGCCTTCTCCTTTTTTCGCGAGCGGAAAACCGTCGACAACCGTGGCTTGAGACCCGGCCGTGCCGGGGATGCCCATCAATACCGAGGGAAATGTATCGGATGTTACTGTCGGCGCCAGCAAGCCTATCATCATCGATAGAGCATGGGATTCGTCCATGCCGAATACGAAAGGCAGTAAGATCGATAACCCAGCGATCCCACCCAAGCCTGGCAGAATACCGACAATCAAGCCGAGCAAAGTCCCTAGGCTCAAAAACAGCAAATGCGCCGGCGTCGCCATATCCGCCAGGGCCTGGAAGAAGAACTCAATCAATTACAGTTCCTCCACTTACGACCGAGCAATCGCGGTCCGGCCATGAACCGAGAGGCCGAACCGCGGTAGTGTTCCGAATCTTCAAACTACTTCAAGTCTACGCCGTGATTTTCCTTCAAATACGGCTTCAACCAAGCCTTGGCTTCCGGCGATATCTTTGTCGCCGCATCCCGGACTTCGAGAGCTTGATCACTGATCGTCTGCGGATACGCTCCGAAGATCTTGGCTTTCTTACTGATGAAATCAGCGTCCTCAAGCATCATTCGCGCAGCGTTTCGCCAAGCTTCGACGACATCCTTAGGCGTGCCTTCGGGCAGGTTCAGAGATTTCGACATCGTCACCAACATGTGGAACAACGATTTATAAGCCTCGTAACTCGGCCCCGATGGCGCTTTGCCATGAACCGCCTCATAGGCTTCCTGCCAGATCGGCACATCCGGCCATGTCGGATCGCGCACGAACTCACCAGCCGCATTGTAAATGCCAAAGGTATAAAGCGGTACCGCGATACCGTCCTCGATGAGTTTCTTACGATTGTTGCGGTACGACAGGCTATTGTCGAAATTGACCGTAAATTCGCCACGCTCGAATGCCAGGGCCATGGGTCCGTTGCCCTTCATGCCCCAGACGTCTTTGGTCTTAATACCGAGCAGATTGAGGCCAACCCGTAAGCTCAAACCGGCCGAGGTCGGAGTCTTTCCGCCGAAAACCAGTTGCTCCGGTTTTAAGCTCCGCATCTTCTCGATTTTGCCTTTGATCGAAGGGATATCCTGAATTCCCAGATCTTTGCGCACATATTGCATTGTGCTGCGCGGCGATAGAATGATCGGAATGAACTCATTCAACTTGAATTTCACTCGGGGATCGCCGAGCGCAAAATTCGAAATTGTCGACGTGGACAAAGCGAATACCCAGGTGCCATCCGGCTTTGCCTTGCTGGCAAAGTAATTGCCACCCAGAATACCGCCCGCTCCTGATTTATTCAGCACCAGAATCTTCGGATTTCCCGGTAAATACTTTTGGAAATACGGTTGCAAGAACCGGGTATAACTATCCGTTCCACCACCTTCATTGAATGGCACGACGATCGTTATCCGCTTGCCGGAAAAATCAACAGCATGCGCCGGTGTGTTTAGCACCATCGCAGCTCCCGTTAACAAAATCGGTATGGCAATCAAGCGAAACAGCCAACTGCCAAATGCCCACTTTTTCATCACAAATCCCCCTTCGGTTTCACTCCATTATCCAAATACCGGAGCGCGAAAGATTATATATAGAGGCCCGATAGTTCCCGCATAGCCACGTCACTAAAAAATTTTCCCGTCATAGGAATTCCTATAAAAACTCTATAGATCAACGAATTCAATAATTTAATATATCAACTCTTTCTCAGCTCAATGCGTATCCGCTTCACTCATAGCGGAGAAAGACAATCGCCAAATCGCAACGTTAAGACTTTCGGCTTTGCTGGCAAAGAATAGGATTTGAGCCTGGCCCAAACATGTGTCCAAGAAGTTATGATAACGGGCGCAATTGCCCATCGCGATTAGATTGTGTTTACGTTCATCCGGGAGAGACTGCATGTTCAACAACAAGACCATCACAAGCGTGGACGGCGTCGCACTCAATTTTCGAAGCTTCGGTAATCCAGCAGGCCAGCCAATCCTCCTTGTACATGGATTCGCGCAATCTCTTTGGTGTTGGCAAAAACAATTCTCGGCTCCCGAGCTTCAGAGCTTCCATCTGGTCGCATTCGATATGCGCGGCCATGGCCAATCCGATAAACCCGATGTCCCTGCAGCCTACCAGTCAAGTGACGTCTGGGCAGACGACGTTGCCGCTGTGATCGACGGATTGGGACTTGAAAATCCGCTGGCCGTCTTTTGGTCGTACTCCGGCCTCGTATTGTGCGATTATCTGCGCCGATATGGAGATGGCGCGCTCTCCGGGATGAACTTTGTGAGCGCGCGTACGAAGGTCGGTACACCAGCAGCCAAGGAAATGTCGGGCACCCTTTTCTCCGATCTCGTTCCGGGTTTCTGTTCCGCGGATGCGGTTCAGCGCGAGGCCGCCGTACGCCTCTTCCTAGAAAACCTAACCGAGGGCGACATCCCCAATCCCGATTTCTACACCATGCTCGGCTACAATCTCGCAGTGCCGCCGCACGTCTGTGCCGCCATGCTGGATCGCCAGGTCGACAATGATGACGTGCTTCAGCGCAGCACGGTGCCAACGCTCATTACGCACGGCAATTGCGACACCTCAGTCTTGCCCTTGATGGCACAACACCATGAACGCATCATGCCCCAGGCGGAACTCGCGCTCTGGTCCAATATCGGACATGCTCCGTTTTACGAGGATGCCGACCGTTTCAATACGGAACTCGCGCGTTTCGCAATTCAGTGCTTTAGGTCCGAGGCATAGCGGTCAAAGCGAGCGATTCTTGAAGTACGTATCCTTGTGGACGATTTTATCTCCCCGGAAGGTAAGGACATCCAAGGCTAGGAAATCTTGCTTCTCACCCGTCTTCAACGTCGCGCGCCGACGGAACTCGCAATAGGCCTTGTCGCCGGCGATCCGCGCATCCAGCGTTTCCCAATTCACCGATTCGACGCTGTCGAATAGCTTCTGAAAGACAGCGCGAATTTCGCCATGACCGGAGAACCGTGCTCCATGGATCTCCGAGCCCGCCCCGTGATCGAACTTAGCGTCATCCGCAAAATGCGCCATCACAGCATCGATCTCATTGCTGTTGAAGGCTTCCCCGATCGCGTCGAGCAAAGCGGCCGTAATAGCGGTCTCCGTCATAAAATAACTCCTTAAAACTTTCTCTGTGTCCCAGGGGTGCTCCCCCTTAAGCCGGTGTATACACGGACCCGGCATTCATTCCCCATCGGCCGTCCTTGAGCACCACGACGTAAAGACAAACGACCTCGGCGATCAATGAGTCGTCTTTGCGATAGCGGCTAAACCGACCGATGACATGGCATTTACTTTTGCTAATGACGTCGCCTTCTATCGAATCAACAATGCTGTATGCCCATCCCACATCGCCCGTCCGTTCGCTAAACGAGGACAAATATTCCGTTTCTGAATTCCAAACTAAAACCGAGCCGTCAAATTGGATTCTGTAGTGCGGGAAATGCATAGATCGAGATATTAATTGACGGTCAGAGTTATTCACTCCCTCACAATACAATCTCACAGATTCAACAGCATTATTTAGCTCCAGGTCATCTTGGTCCATCGTAATACTCAGTATTCCTTTAATTAGGTTTCTCTTTATCGACAACCCAATCGCCCGTCGACCAGCGATCAACGATTATCGTTTTCGCAGTGTCACATGTCGTTTCATCCGTTACCACGTACTAACGCGGCAAAGAATAATAGGAAAATATATCCACGAAAAATCAGTTATATTTATCGGAGTTAAAAGTTGGCTGCAGGGGCCGTCTGTTGACTGGATTCTCGATTTCCCGAGAATGACGGTAAAGGGATACATACAGGTATGAATATCAAATTCGAGGACCGTCTTGTCCTTGTGACAGGAGCGGCACAAGGGATCGGTCGGGCAACGGCGGAACGCTTTAAGACGGCGGGCGCGCGGGTGCATCTGCTAGATATTGACGAGGCGGGAGTCGCTTCGACGGCCTCTGATATCGGTGCGGAGTATAGCGCCGTAGACCTCGGCGATCGCGAGGCGGTTGCAAGATGTATACACACCATCAAAGCCAAACACGGGCCGATCGACATCCTCGCGAGCGCGGCCGGCGGCGTGCGTGGGCAGATTGGGCGGTCGATATCTGAAGTATCCGAGCAGGACTGGCGCGACGTGTTCGCCGCTAATGTTGACGCCGCTTTCTGGCTCGCCCAGGCGGTGGCACCGGCGATGGTCGAGCGAGGCCATGGGCGGATCGTCTTCGTCGCGTCAGGCGCGGGATTACGTCCGAGCCGGACCGGTATTCAGGCATACACGGCTGCCAAGCACGCCCTGGTTGGCCTGACCAAGCAGCTTTCCTGGGAGTTCGGCCCAGCGGGCGTGACGGTGAACGCCGTCGCACCGGGATTCGTCCTCTCCAATCCAGCGAGCATGCAGCAATGGGAAAGCTACGGTGCGGATGGCCAAAGCCGCCTCGTCGATGGCATCCATACCAAGCGGCTTGGGACTGCCGAGGATATTGCAGCTGCGATCATGTTTCTGGCGAGTGACGCCGCGGCCTGGATCTCGGGTCAAATACTTTCCGTCGACGGGGGCCGGTCGTAAGCACCAGACGCATGTCACATTGGTGGGGCAAACCTGGTCAGATCGATTCCCTCTACCGCAGACTTATACTCTTCGATACTCGGCGTCCGGCCAAGAATTGTCGAGAGAACCACCACCGGCGTAGAGGCGAGAAGAGACTCGCCTTTCTTTTCCTCGGAGTCTTCAACCACACGGCCTTGGAAAAGGCGCGTAGACGTGGCCATGACAGTGTCTCCCTTTTCCGCCTTTTCCTGGTTGCCCATGCAGAGATTGCAGCCGGGCCGTTCCAGGTACATGACATTGTCGTACTTCACGCGCGTGTCGGTCTTGGGTGCACTGTCGTCAAACTCGAAACCGGCATATTTTTGGAGAATGCTCCAATCGCCTTCAGCCTTCAACTCGTCGACAATGTTGTAAGTCGGCGGTGCGACGACCAGCGGCGCTTTGAACTCGACCTTGCCGTGCATCTTCTCGATGTTGCGGAACATCTGCGCCACAATTTTCATATCGCCTTTGTGCACCATGCAGGAACCGACAAAGCCGAGATCAACCTTCTTGTCCGCATTGTAGTATGAAATCGGCCTGATCGTGTCGTGCGTATACCGTTTGGAGATATCTATATTATCGACATCGGGATCAGCTATCATCGGCTCGTTGATCTTATCCAGGTCGATGACGACTTCCGAGAAATACTTCGCATTGTCGTCTGGCGCCAACGCTGGGTTTTCGCCGGATTTTATATCTGCAATGCGCTTATCCGCTTTGTCGATCAACCCCTGTAGCATCCGGACATCGTTATCCATGCCCTTGTCGATCATGCCCTGAATGCGGCTCTTGGATATCTCCAAGGATCCGATGAGCGTCTCGTCATCGGAAATACAGATGGAGGCTTTCGCCTTCATTTCCGCAGTCCAGTCCGTGAAGGTGAAGGCTTGGTCTGCGAGCAGCGTTCCGATATGGACTTCGATGATCCGGCCTTGGAAGACGTTTTCGCCGAACTGCTCCAACATCTGCGCCTGCGTCGCATGAACCACGTCCCGGAAGTCCATGTGATCGCCCATCCGGCCCTTAAAGGTGACTTTAACAGATTCGGGAATCGGCATCGTGGCCTCGCCCGTCGCCAAGGCAAGTGCAACCGTTCCCGAGTCAGCGCCGAACGCAACGCCCTTCGACATCCGCGTGTGAGAATCGCCGCCGATAATGATCGCCCAGTCATCCACTGTGATGTCGTTCAACACCTTATGAATGACATCCGTCATGGGATGGTATCCATCCTTCGGGTCCCTGCCGGTGATGAGACCGAACTTGTTCATGAATTCCATGAGCTTCGGCGTATTCGCCTGCGCCTTTAGATCCCAAACCGACGCCGTATGACACCCGGACTGATAGGCGCCGTCGACTTCTGGTGAGATCACTGTGGCGGCCATGGCCTCCAGTTCCTGAACCGTCATCGGGCCTGTCGTATCCTGCGAACCGACGATATTCACCCGTACCCGGGCATCCGAGCCTGCATGCAACACCGTCCCTTCGATCACCCCGACAGCGTTCTTATTGAAGATCTTCTCAACGGCGGTGAGACCCTGCCCGGCGTGGGAGAGCTCTTTCGAAGGGGCGTAGGCGGACTTCAGCTCGACCCCGAGGGCCTCGGCTGCGAATGTCTGTAGCTTCTTGCCGAAGACGACGGCATAGGATCCGCCGGCTTTGATGAATTCGACGTTTTGCGGCGTGAAGGAGGACGAGACGTCCATGAGTTCTTCCATACCGTCCGCGCCGCACAATGCGCCGTCTTTTGTATTAATGGTCAGAACGGTACCGGTCGCAACGGAGTATCTTTCTTCAAGAACTGGATTGCCGTCGTTGTTCAGGATCGGGTTGCCGTCCTCGTCCGTCACGCGGGCCCAGTTTTTCAAATCGATACCGATGCCACCAGTCACGCCCAAAGCCGTCATGAAGATCGGTGAAATACCATTGGTCCCCGCGACAATCGGGGCATTGTTTACAAACGGGATATAGGGGCTTGTCTCCTTGCCGGTCCAGAGTGCCACGTTATTGACCCCCGACATGCGGGAAGAGCCGACACCCATAGTCCCCTTTTCGGCGATCAGCATCACCCGTTTGTCCGGGTGCTGGTTTTGCAGTTCCCGGATCTCCGCTTGCGCCGCCTCCGAGACAAAAGTCTTTCCGTGGAGTTCCCGGTCTGCCCTGGAATGTGCCTGGTTGCCGGGCGACATCAAGTCGGTGGAAATATCGCCTTCCGCGGCAACATAGGTCACGACCTTAATTTCGTCGTCGATGTCCGGAAGATTGGTGAAAAACTCGGCCTTCGCATAACTTTCGATAACGTCCTTGGCGACCTCGTTCCCGGCACGGAACGCTTCCCCCAGCCGGTCCGTATCCGCGGCATACAAATATACCTGCGTTTTGAGAACATCGGCCGCTTGCTGCGCGATGGATGCATCGTCGCCCAAGGCTAAATCCAAAAGCACCTCAATCGAGGGGCCGCCTTTCATATGAGACAGAAGCTCAAACGCAAGGGTCGGGGAAATTTCCGTGACGGCTTCTTCGCCAAGAATGATCTCTTTCAGGAATTTTGCTTTGACGCTCGCGGCACTCGTCGTGCCAGGAAGCGCATTATAGATGAAGAATTTTACAGACTCTTCCCGGTGCTCGTTATTAACGTCCTTAATTTGCGAGATGATCTCGCTCAGGAGAGCTCCACCCTCAATGGGTTTAGGGTTCAAATTTTGAGATTTACGCTCTTCGATTTCATTCAAATAGTCTGTGTACAAACTCATAACGATCTAGACCCATTCGTGTTGCTGGCGGGTGGGTGTCGACGACCAAAAGCTTTTGCCGATTCGACGGAAACCTTTAACGCCATCCATAGTTCAGCCAGGATTTGCATGCAAGGCGATTCCAATTAGGTTATTAAGCGGCGGTATATAACGAGTTTTCCAGTGAGTACGGCTCTCCGAAGGCAGTGCCTCATCAAAACTCTATCGCTCAATAATTTTAAAGAGATGTGATTCCACCACTTTCCTCTCGCCGCACAGAAATCAGGATCCCAAACTTTTAATCACATCCGAATCTTCCTGACTTTCGCATCCTCACTCTTCAAATCCCGCGAAGCCCTCCAGCTAGCAAACGTCGCAATACGGCAGAAATTGAGAGCGCGGCGTTATTTTTCATATATCTAGCACGACGGATCTTAATCCTGTCGTCCCTGAGGTTTTGATAAGGGCACCAAACTTTCCCCCAAAAATATCATCCTTAAACCGCTAATTCATTCAAACGTGCTGTCCAAGCGGGAACAGAGTTCCCTCTTGATTTGCCGCAGCAATGAATTCGGCAAAAAGTGTTATCCGAACCGTGTAGCAAAGCGTTCGGACGACGGACGCCTCCATTGGAGATATGTCGTTACTCACGGAACATTTTCATTAGCTTCTTAATTTTGGGAGGGAGAAGATGTTCATGAACAACGAGCAGCGTGAG
>JBMYRC010000064.1:0-21229 GCA_049601975.1 Alphaproteobacteria bacterium
CACCGCGATAGCCGGATTCGTCCAATCCATAGGATTGGATCATCGTGCCCATCGCGCCGTCCAGCATTAAGATGCGTTCGCGCAGTTGTGATTTGAGTTCGTCTGTTCGTCCGGCGTCTCGGCCGGTTTCGTTAAGTGGCATTGCTCTGGATCCTGCTTTACGCCGCGTCGGCGCTATCGTTCAAGTTCGGACGCATACCCAGTCGCCAGCAAATGGCATAGGTAAGTGCCGCCCGATTGAGGGTGTAAAAATGAAAAGCTTCGACGCCATTGGCTGATAAATCTGCGCACTGTTCGATGGCGACGCTCGCGGCAATCAGATTTCGCGTCTCCGGGTCGTTATCAAGCCCTTCGAACTGGGACGCCATCGATGTGGGTACGGTTGTCGCGCATTTTCCGCTGAACTCGACGACTTTGGCAAAATTGGTAACGGGGAGGATACCAGGAATTATGGGCACTTTAATCCTGCTTGCTGCGGCGGCGTCGCGGAATCGGTAGAAGAGATCGTTGTCGAAGAAATATTGGGTCAGGATGCGCGTCGCACCGGCGTCAACCTTACGTTTTAGATTGTCGAGATCCGCGCTTTGATTCGGTGAATCCGGATGATTTTCCGGATAGCCGGCGACGGAGATTTCGAAATCGGCAATCTTGCGTAAACCGGCGACTAGGGCACTTGCGTTCTCAAAACCATTCGGATGCGGCGTGTAGGAACTCTCACCTTTCGGCGGATCGCCGCGCAGGGCGACGATGTGCCGAATCCCAGCCGCCCACCAACTTTTTGCGAGAGTTTCGATTTCCGCCTGGGTCGTGCCTACACAAGTCAAATGCGCGGCTGGATTAACCGGCATGGAAGTATGAATCCGTTCCACCAATTGCTCGGTGCGGCTCCGGGTGGAGCCGCCGGCGCCATAGGTCACGGAGAAGAATGCGGGCCTGAGTGGTGCCAGTTTCTCCATAACATTCCAGAGTTGGGTTTCGGCGTCCTTGCTATGAGGCGGGAAAAATTCAAAACTTACGATCGGGCTTACAGCCATGATTCGGAGCCTTTCTCGGTCGTGTCTAATCGTTCGGCACGCATTTTGGGAAGCGTTGCGGACCATAGACATACGGTTAACGGGTCGCCGGCGAGATGAACCGTTTCCACCGGGCCCAAACCAGCTCCGCGAAACCAAGTCTTCATCTCTGAGTCGGTGAATCCCAGCCAACGATGGGCGTGTTCGAGCATTAAAACGGATTCGTCATGCGGCGCGAAATCAATCACCACAATACTGCCGCCCGGTCGGAGCAATCGAGCGGCTTCTGCAAGGACCAACGCCGGGTCTTCGGC
Source organism: Alphaproteobacteria bacterium (assembly GCA_049601975.1). GTDB lineage: Bacteria > Pseudomonadota > Alphaproteobacteria > UBA8366 > UBA8366 > UBA6544. The sequence goes on from JBMYRC010000064.1 coordinate 1,328, forward strand.
GTAGTGGAGTACCAAATGGAAGGTGGCGACATCGAAACTTTCCGGCTGCAATTCCAGCTGTCGCATATCGCCATAACGCAAATGGCAATTCGTCAGGTCGGCGCGAGCCAAATTCGACCGTGCTACAGTCAACATCTCGTGTGAGAGATCGATGCCGATCGCGCGTTCGGTCATCGGCGCGACGATCTCCAGTATTCTGCCGGTTCCGGTGCCGATATCGACATGGCTCCATCCCGATCGCGCCGGTAGCATATCTCGTAATGCACGTTCGACTGATTCGTCGTCCACATGCATACGCCGAATTTCGTCCCAATTCTGCGCATTTCGCTTGAAGAATTCCTCGGCTCGCAACGCCCGGTCACGGCGAACTGTGTCTAATCGTGATCGATCTCGGGCTCTGACTGAGTCGTCATTCGGCGTGAGGTCCAGCAAAGTCTTGGCTAGCGCCGCGTTGGCACCCGTTTCGGCCACTCGATAGAAAGCCCACGCTCCTTCGCGAAACCGCTCCAGGAGGCCAGCTTCCACCATTAACTTTAAATGCCGCGATACCCGGGGCTGGCTTTGACCCAAAATTTGCGTCAATTCGCTGACCGAAAGTTCCGTTTCGCTGCAAAGCGCGAGCACTCGAAGCCGGGTGTCTTCCGCGGCGGCTCGCAGCCCCTGAAGTAATCTTTCCATGGGATATCCCAGTAATTTAACAAAATAATGATATAAAGAAATGTTTATGTAAACATGTTGAATGGCTATCTGGGTTGGTAACGAATTTGTGTGAGATATTTTTGCAACAACACTGACTCTTGAGCCTCTCTAAGAGAGATCGGTTATGGTCATATGAAATTGCATATGTTACTAAACTATAGGCACAATGGGCGAAGCAACTAAGGCATTGCTCCGTAAAGTTTTGTGGGATGCATGCTCTATAAAAGGGGCATTGTATCCCGACCGGTTGCTCGACTGAGTTAATGTGGTGCGGTAAGTGGTGTTTTGACGGGGAGTCGCGGGTTTGCAGACCTTGTTTTTACCGTATGAATTTCGGTATCGAGTTGTTAGGACGGTGGCGGCGATAGGTATTGGGGCGCTTGCGCTGACAGGCTGCGCCACGGCTGATGGGAATACGGAGAACGATCCCTTCGAAAGTGTGAACCGATCAATATTCGACTTTAACAACAAACTCGACAATGCGGTGTTCGAGCCGGTTTCGCAGGCTTATGTCGACAATATTCCAGAACCCCTCCGAGAGGTCGTCGCCGATACGCTTCGGTATTTGAAGACGCCGGTCATATTCGCAAACGATGTTCTGCAAGGGGATGTCGATCGCGCAGGCAATACATTGTCCAGGTTCGTGACGAATACGATCATTGGGTTTGTCGGCATGGTCGATACCGCATCCGCCACTGGTGCTCCCTACCATTCAGAAGATTTTGGTCAGACATTGGCGGTTTGGGGTTTTGGCGAAGGGCCATATCTTATGATCCCGGTTCTTGGTCCGATGACTCTGCGTGATGGGTTTGGGAAGATCGGCAACTCGTTCATTGATCCGCTCGGCGAAATTGACGAAGCCGCGTTTGACTGGTCGCACAAGATAATCGGTGGCGTTGATACGCGAGCCGATCTGCTCGACACGCTCGATGATCTGGAACGTACCTCTCTTGATTACTACGCCGCCATTAGGAGCCTCTACAGGCAAAAGCGAAACGATGAGATCAGCAACGGTGAAGGCGATTCGCCAGTTCCGGTCCCGAATATCAGCTTCGATGATGAAGATGAGGGAAAGGAACCGGGAAGCAATAAATTGGCCCTAGGGGCTCATATAAGTTCAAGACCGGTACGTTAGTCGATGTTGACGTCAACGGCAGCTCAGATGATACGTGGAACGATCTTCGCAATTGGCGTAATATTCCTCGTTTCTTCGGCTCAAGCCACCTCGGCGTACCCAGACTCGGGCGCTTTCGTTGCCGCTTTGGGAAATCGCGCAATAGAGCTATTAGGCGAGCGGGTGAAGACGGATGAGGAACAAGAAACCCGTTTTCGGAAGTTGCTACGAGAAGGATTTGCCGTCCGAAAGATTGGTCGATTTGTCCTTGGAAAATACCGCCGGAGTTCTTCAGATGAAGACGTCGCGGAATTCTTAAGTCTCTTCGAAGATTACATTGTCTCGCTTTACTCCTCGGCATTTCGGAATTTTTCGGGCGAAACTTTCGCGGTAGTGAGAGTGGTTAAGACGCGCAGCTCGCAAGATACGATGGTTATCACGCATATTAATCCGGATGCGGCGGATGGTCCGACGAAAGTCGTATTTCAGGTACGCAATTCTCGTGACGAATACAAAATCTTGGACGTCAAAATCCAAGGTGTCAGTATGATAGTGACGCAGCGTGATGAATTCACCGGATTTATTCGCAATAATGGCGGGGAAATCGGCCCGTTGATCAAAGCGCTTCGTAAAAAGACGGCCTCTTTAAAGACTAGGGCGCGCGAGCTGCGATAGCTCGGTATTCCCGTCGCACGGTGGAAAACTGAACCGCGCCGACGTATGTTTTCATCGTGTTAATGGTTTGTATTTGATTCGATGCGGCTGAGTTGCCGCTTCACCCAACCGTCGGCGTTTGTCCGCTTCGTAATCCTCGTAGTTACCTTCGAACCAAACGACCTGGCTGTCGCCTTCATAAGCCAAAATATGGGTTGCGATGCGATCCAAGAACCAGCGGTCGTGACTGGTAATCAGGATGCAGCCAGCGAACTCACTCAAGGCCTCCTCGAGTGCGCGCAACGTATCAATATCGAGATCGTTAGTCGGCTCATCCAGCAATAGTACGTTCGCGCCGGTCCTTAACATCTTCGCCAAATGAACACGATTCCGTTCACCACCGGACAACTGCCCGACCTTCTTTTGCTGGTCCGGACCGCGGAAATTAAATGCCCCGACATAGGCCCGGCTCTGCATTTTCCGTTTACCGAGGTCAATTTCGATCTCGCCTTGGCTTATTTCTTCCCAGACGTTTTTGTCAGCGTCGAGCGTGTCGCGGGACTGGTCGACGAAGCCAAGTTGCACCGTTTTGCCGACACGCAATTCGCCGCCGTCAGGCGTCTCGTCGCCGGTGATCATGCGGAACAGCGTGGTTTTACCGGCACCGTTCGGGCCGATCACACCGACAATACCGCCTGGGGGAATCTTGAAGCTCAAGTCCTCCATCAGGAGGTGATTACCATAGCCTTTGCGAAGACCCTCTGCCTCAATGACCAAATCACCAAGACGTTCGGCTGACGGAATGACAATCTGCGCCGAATCGGGAGCACGATCCTGACTTTCAGCTAATAATTGCTCGTAAGCGGTAATCCGGGCTTTCGATTTGGCTTGACGGGCTCTCGGGCTGGCCGCGATCCATTCGCGTTCGCGGGCGAGGGTGCGCATGCGCGCCGATTCACTGCTGCTCTCGTGTTGGAGCCGTTTTTCCTTCTGTTCGAGCCAAGCCGAATAATTACCCTCGTAGGGAATGCCCCGGCCGCGATCGAGTTCCAAGATCCATCCAGTCACATTATCAAGGAAGTACCTATCATGGGTAACCATGACGACCGTGCCTTCGTATTCCCGCAAGTGACGCTCCAGCCAAGCGACGGTTTCCGCATCGAGATGGTTTGTCGGCTCGTCAAGGAGTAACAAATCTGGTTTGCGAAGTAACAATTGACAAAGCGCCACCCGACGGCGCTCACCACCCGAGAGGTTTTCAACCTCGGACTCGCCCGGGGGGCAGCGCAAGGCATCCATAGCGATTTCGATTGTTCGATCCAAATCCCAAGCATCTGCCGCGTCTATCTTTTCCTGGAGCTCAGCTTGTTCCTCGATCAACGCGGTCATTTCGTCCGGGTCTTCGACTTCACCCAGTTTAAGGCTGACTTCCTCAAACCTGTCGACAAAGCCCTTTTGCTCGGCCAACCCTTCCAGGACATTTTCGGCCACGGTCTTATCCGGATCGAGTTGCGGTTCTTGCGGCAAATAGCCCACGGTCGCCCCTTCAGCGGCCCAGGCCTCACCGTTGAACTCTGTTTCCATACCGGCCATGATTTTTAGAAGCGTCGATTTTCCGGCGCCGTTATATCCCAAGACCCCAATCTTTGCGCCGGGCAAGAACGCCAGCGTGACGTTGTTGAGAACTTCACGTCCGACCTGATAGGCCTTAGTCAGTTCCTTCATCACATAAATATATTGATAAGACGCCATTGAATTCGCTCCGAAATAACGATGCTGGGGGGGGATCGGTGGCACTGTTTAGCGAATCGGTCGGTTTCAAGCAACATTGCTGCAGTATGAGCGGTTTGCATTTGTCGCTAACGGCGAACCCGTTAGAGTAATATTAACCACAGCACAGGTGCCAAGATGAACTACGACTCGATCTTTGTTGAACACGCCAACGAAAACGTTCGTGCCGGTCTCATTGGAGCCGGTCAGTTCGGGGCCTCCTTCGTTGCCCAAGTAGTTCGCACGCCGATCCTTGATATCCCGGTCGTTTGCGACCTAGACGCCGAACGCGCTGCCGCAGTCTTTATCGCCGCAGGCTATGCAGCCGAGGACGTTGTTATTGCAGAAAGTACACTGGTGGCGTTGAAGGCCCTCGAATCGGGGAAAAGAGTGGCGGTCGGAGACGCGGGTATCGTGCCGCAATTGCCCTTAGACATCATTGTTGAAGCGACGGGCAATCCGGAAGCAGCCGCCGCAATCGGTGTCGCCGCATTGGATGAGGGAAAACACCTTGCGATGGTTACGAAGGAGGCCGATTCGGTAATCGGTCCTTATTTGGCAGCGCGCGCAAAGAGGGCAGGGCTGGTGGCCACGCCGGTTGATGGCGATCAGCCGAGCTTGCTGATCGGCCTTTTATCATGGGCGAAATTGCTTGGTCTCGAGGTTGTCTCGGCCGGTAAATCAAGCGAATACGATTTTATTTATGACCGTGTCCACGGCACGGTCTCCTGGCGCGGCGAAGCCATTGCGGTGCCGGACTTCGCCGATGTTTGGTTGATGCCGGAACTCGGCGTCCCGGAGACGGTCGATGTGCGCAGCGAAATGCTCCGCATGTTTCCGCAACGTACGGTGCCGGACCTCTGCGAGATGGGGGTTGTGTGCAATCACACCGGCCTACGACCGGATAATCCATCCTTTCACGCCCCGCATGCCAGAACCCTCGAGGTGCCGGAAGTACTCCGCCCGAAGGACGCGGGCGGCATCTTGTCGGCACCGGGTACCATCGATGTGTTCAACTGTTTGCGCCGCGCCGACGAACAGAGCTTTGCCGGCGGCGTGTTCATTGTCGTCGATTGCACGGATCGGGAGACGTGGCAGGTATTGTCGGAGAAAGGCATCCCCGTGAGCCGCAATGGGGGGCACGGCATGCTGTATAATCCCTCGCACCTACTCGGTGTAGAAGCGCCCGTATCGATCCTCTCCGCCTGCCTATTGGGGCGCGGGACCGGTGCCGCTGAAGTCCGTCATACCGTCGATCTCGTGGCACAAACCGCGCGCGACTGGAAAGCCGGACAGGTTCTCACGATTACCGACCATCATCACCATGAAGTCGCGGGTCTCGAACCGCTGTTGCTTTCCGCAGCACCCGCGACAGCTACCAATCCGTTGCCCTATTACATGGCGGTGGGCGGCACGTTGGCACAAGATGTACCCGCCGGGACCGTGATTACCCGCGCGATGGTCGAGGCACCGAAAGAGTCGGCCTTATGGAAGCTGCGCGATGAAATGGATGCGGCTGCGTAGTACCTAAGTGGGTTTCCTTGGAAGTCTGACCACGCCTTTCCCGAGAATCGACAGCTCGTCGTCTTGCTGAAGGGCTTCCTGCTCGATCTCGATAAGGCCGTCGCCGTCTTCCTCGTATTTTCCGGTGACCTTGCCTTTGATGAACAGCAAGTCGCCTTCCGGATTATGGCGACGGATTTTCGATTCCGCGCGGACCAGGAAGCCGTCGTCGCCCATCCAATTCGTCATGTGATGAGTAAGCCACGAACACCTTTCCGGGCCGTAATCGTATGCGCCCGGCGCGCCGACCTCGGTTGCAAAGTCATTCTCCCAATGAACTCGCTCCGGACAATCGGGGATACCGAATTTATTTTCAATCCCAAGGCCCGGGTGCTTGTCGATTTGCTTCCAGGCGATCTTGTTCGCGCGGATATAAAGACCGCCCCAACCTTGCGCGTAGCAAATGAACCCGGTCACGGTCATCGGACCCTTGGCCATGGTCGGTAATTCATCGCCGACGCTCACGTCTTCCCAATAGCGGGGCGTGGCTCCGCGCACTTCCTCTTTGTTATAAAGAGAGTAGATCTCCGATAGCTCTTCCGGTGTATAGCGGCGCCGTTCTTTCTCTTTCAAGGCCTCGTATTTGGTGCCTTCCTCGCGGGCGAAGTCGCGATCGGTCCGGAAGCACCAGCTGTCGGCTTCCGAGAGCAGATCGCCGTCCTGATTATAGAAATTAACGTGATATATCTGTTGCACCGCACGGCCGGAAAAGCGGGTGTCGTGCACAATGAGGTCCTTGAGCCACGCTTCGGTTTTGATCTCGTCGTTGCGGCGTACCCAATTGTGCCAGGTCCAATCGGCCCCGGCCCACATGGCGTGCACACCAGGAAGACCGCCTACATATCCCGAAATGATGCGGCTGCAGGAGAACAGAAACGACGGCAATGCGACGACGTCGCCGAACTCGGTCTGCTTGGCATAGTCGGGATCACACCACAGCGGGTTATCGTCACCAATGCCGTGGGCGTAATGGCGGATATTGTCCCGCGTTGCTTCGTGGCACCAAGGCTCCAGCGTGTTCTCGATCTTGACACCGATCCTTTTGCGGAGGTCGTCCAACGCGCCCTCGGTGACTTTGGGAAATCTGCGGTCGTATGAATCACTCATGTTGTTTCGTCTTTCCGTTTGGCTTCGAGATCGCGAAGCGCTTTTCGGTTGACCTTACCGGCCGGTGTTTTCGGTAGCGAATCAGCAAATTCGATCCGCCGGGGATATTCGTGTCTAGCCAACCGCTGTTTCGTGAACTCTTGTAGTTCGGCGGCAAAATTCTCGTCTGCCGGACGTGGAGAGACGATGAAGGCCTTTGCGACTTGACCGCGTGCATCGTCTGGTACGGCAATGGCAGCCGCCTCATCGACATCCGCATGAGCCAACAGTGTATCCTCGATCTCCTTGGCGCTCATGGTCCAGCCGGCGGAGATGATGACATCGTCGGCTCGCCCGTCATGCCACCAATACCCGTCCTCGTCGCGGTGACCGAGATCCTTGATCGAAAACCAACCGTCGCGGCGTTTGAGCATAATTTCGCCGACCTGACCCGCTGCGCAGGATTGGCCATTCGCGTCGTGAATGTCGAGGACGACACCCGGCACCGGTTTACCGAGAGCGCCCGGACGGACGTCGAAATCCGCTGCACCTGGATAGCTTGCCAGGACGACTCCGACTTCCGTGGTGCCGTAGATGCTGCAGACCGGCACACCGAACGTCTGTTCGACCCAGGTTTCGGTATCACTGTCGATCGGCTCTCCGGTGAAGGATAGCTTTTCGATACGCCTATCGTCCGCTGGGCCGCATCCGGCATTTTTCATCATGCGGTAATGGGTCGCCGCCGCCGACAAGTTGGTGATACCCATCTCCTGAATGGCATTAAACAGGGTCTTAGCGTCGAAGCGTCCCGCGTAACTGGCAATCTCAACCCCCATGGCCATAGGAGCCAGCGTGCCGTGCCAGAGGCCGTGGCCCCACGCGGGCGACGACGGGCACATATACCGATCGCCAGGGCGCACACCGGTAGCGTAGAGAGCCGCGATTATCACCGTGACGATGGCGCGGTGGCGATGCTTCACCGCTTCGGGTAATTCACGGGTCGTGCCCGAAGTGTATTGGTACATCGCCATGTCGTCGGCGCTTGTATCCGGGGTGAAGGTGGCCGATTGCGTCTGAAGGGTTTCGATAAAGCCCTCTTCAACGAGGACTGTTCGAACACTCCCTTCGAGTTGGGCTTCATTGGCGAGGTTTTCAGTCGTTAACAGAAATTTGGGGTCGCAATCTTGTAAGCGCAACCGTAACCCATCGGGGCCAAACAGCGTGAACAACGGCACCGCGACGGCGCCCATTTTCATCGCGCCGTAAAGACTGAGATAGAAGGCGAGTGACGGCTCCAACATAATCGCGATACGGTCGCCCTTTTGAACGCCGTCGGCGATGAGCCAATTCGCGAACCGGTTCGACCAGTCGCGTAGCTCGCCGAAGGTCGCCGACTCGTAGGTTCCATCGTTTCGTGCAACGCGGATGGCGGTACGATCCGGTGCGTGCCGGTCGACGCATTCGTGGCCGATGTTCAATTGCGCGCGGTCGCCGTCGAACAGATCCCACAACGCATCCTTGGAAAAGTGACGATGCGCTTCCGCGTATCCGGTAATGTCAGTCAATCGGGCCATTGCAGAGTGTCGTTTTAGATTGGTGGGTGCCTGAACGCATGTTAAAAGTCGGGTCCCGTCAGGACTTATGACAATGGACCTTTTCCGCAAGTGAGACCGTATTTTTATCGGGCAATGGCGACCTGCCGACGCCTTTTCTATTTGCTCATCCGCACCCGCCTCGATGAGGCTCATACGGCGGCGTACAAGTTGCGGACGCGGCAACTGATCGGGGCGTCCTGTTCGCATGGCATTATCCTTTCCTATCCGAAATCTGGGCGCACTTGGGTCGAATCGATGCTGTCGCGCCTGTATGTGCGGCGTTTTGGCCTGCCGGATACGCGGATTTTGGATTTTCAAGAAGACCGTGAGGAATTACCGGGCCTGCCTTATTTCTTCTTCACCCATGACTACGCCCATGTGACCCACGGGCAGTGGCTTATCCCGCAGCGCCGTCGACGTCGTCATTTTCGCGCGACACCGACCGTCTTTATCGTGCGCTATCCGATCGACACCGCCGTTTCGATGTATTTCCAGCAGTCACGTCGGGAACGAAACCTTGATCAAGTCGATATATACGAGTTCGTCACGACCCATCAGGGCGGGTTGGAGACCATCATCGAGTTCATGAATTTTTGGGCCCGCGAACTACCTCATATTCGCAAACATAAGATCGTCCGTTATGAGGACCTCTCCTCCGACGCCTACCAATCCTTTGGTGAAATCGCCCGTTTTTTCGATCTCGATTTCGAGGATGCGGATATTCGTGAAGCGGTCGAGTTTGCCCGCTTCGATAATCTACAGCAGTTGGAAAAGGACGGTAAGCTGGCCGATTGGCGGTTTTCGGAATCCCGTGTCGAGGATCAAGACGACATGAAAGTGCGGAGGGGCAAGGTCGGTGGGTACAAGGATTACTTCGATGAGGCGCAATGCAAGGAACTCGAACGAATCGTCGCAGGGTCCCTCGACCCGGTCTATGGTTACTAATGTCCGCCAACCGGATCAAGGATGGAATGGGTATGCGTAACATCGCTTTGACGGTCTTAGGTTTCGTAATGGTTCTTTGTCCTTTGGCGCTTTGGGTCGCCTGGACGGATACGATTTTCTACGGAATTCTGCTCACCTTCGGCGTGACTTTTTGCGCCATTTGTCTGATCGACAACATGCGCTCGCAGAATGATTCTGGCTGAGTGCGGCCGGGCGGTATTCTTAACTTTGAACGAATGAGGGATTTCGATGCGCGTCTGTAGTTATCTTGAGAATGGTGAGCGGCGACTGGGTTTGTTGAAGAGTGATGCGGTGGTTCCAGTGGCGGCATTGGACGCCGCGATGCCGAATGAATTGAGCGATATCCTGCGTAGAGAAGGTGGGCTCGACGCGCTCAAGGCATTGGACGCTAAGGCTAATGCATCAGACGGCATGTCGCTCGCGGCGCTGACGCTAGATCTGCCGGTAAGGGGTTCCGGCAAGATATTTTGCCTCGGTCTGAACTACGCGGCCCACGCGGCGGAAGGTGGTCACGCTAAGCCCGAATATCCTTCGTTTTTCATGCGCGGCGAGACGTCGTTCACGGCGCCTGGTCAACCCATCGTTCGCCCGCGCCTCTCGGAGCAGCTCGACTACGAAGCGGAAATGACTCTCGTCATCGGTAAGAAAGCGCGCCATGTCTCTAGCGAGAACGCGCTCGATTACATCGCTGGGTATACCTGCGCAAACGAGGGATCGGTGCGGGAATATCAGCGAAAGACCTCGCAATGGACCATCGGTAAGAACTTCGATCTCAGCGGTTCCATGGGGCCGTTTTTCGTCTCCGCTGATGAGGTGCCGCCAGGCGGCAAGGGGCTGAAGATCGAATGCCGCCTCAATGGCGAGGTGATGCAAAGCGCGAATACCGACAGCATGCTTTGCGATGTGCCGATGGCGATTGAACTTTTGAGTGCTGCCCTGACCTTGGAGCCGGGCGACTTGATACTGACCGGTACACCGGAAGGTGTGGGCCATGCCCGCACCCCGCAAGTCTGGATGAAGCCCGGCGATACGGTCGAAGTGGAGATAGAGGGGATTGGATTGTTGCGGAATCCGATCGTAGCAGAAGATTACTCATGAAAGAGATCACTCGCATCAATCACGTTGGTCTTCGGATCCGGGATTTGGAGCGTAGCCGAGCATTCTATGAAGTACTGGGTTTCGAGTTTATCGTCGGACCGATCGGTCCGGAACCGGTCGCTGTCATGGAACATCCGTCCGGCGTGAACATCAATTTTATCTTGAACGCCGGCGACGATGCTTCCGCGGACAATATCCTGATGGACGTATCGGCGAAACACACGGGTTATACTCATATTGCGCTCGAAATAAGCGACAGAGAGTCGGTGAAACAGCAACTTACCAAGGCCAGCGTGTCGATCACCGAGACGGTTGAGCTTCCGGATGGCGCGGTGTTTTTCTTCATCCGTGACCCGGACGGGAACGTCATCGAGTTCCATCAACCGGGGTAGCCGTCTCAACCGGATTAAATGTACGAATGATTGGCGAAGAAGGTGGAACCCGTCACCGCAAACTAGAATAGGATGCGCCCGATTGCGGAAACCTTCTGTTCGAAGATATCTAGTCTGGCTATTGGCGGTTTATGTCTGCGTTTTGCCGTGGACCTCGGTTTGGGGAGCTGGCGGGAGCGTCGCCTCGGGACCGGGAGTGGTGGAAATTCCAGTGCGCATTGCCGGCGAATGGCAATCCATGCGGATATACTATTTCAAACCTCACAGATATCACGCTGACAGACCGGTGGTATTTGTCATGCACGGGGTCAAACGCAACGCCGATGTCTATCGGAATGCGTGGAAAGAGTTGGCTCGGCAGCACAACTTGTTGGTCGTAGCATCTGAATTTTCAAAAAAACAATTCCCCGGCTCCCGTAGCTATAATCTTGGGAATGTCTTTGCGCGAGGAGGTTCGTTAAATCCTGTGAGCGAATGGAGCTTTACGATCATCGACCAGCTGTTTGCGAAATTCGCCGATCTGTTCGGAAGCGCGTGCTCTAAATACAGTATTTTCGGCCATTTGGCGGGTGCTCAATTCGTGCACAGAATGGTCCTGATGTCTCCGCAGTCGCCGTTCGATATGGCCATAGCCGCCAATGCGGGTTGGTATACTTTGCCCGACTTAAACCAGGCTTGGCCTTATGGATTGCAGGGTACGAGCGTGGATGAGGATGCGCTCTTAGCGCCGTTTGCACGTAAATTAGTCGTTTTATTGGGGGAGAAGGACAACGATCCCCAGGGTAAGTACCTTAACCGCTCCAAAGGAGCGATGGCTCAGGGGCCGCACCGTTTGGCCCGAGGGCAGAATTTCGACGCCGAGGCAAAGCTGGCTGCCAAGCGCCTGGGGCTATCTTACAGTTGGGAGAGAAGAACGATAAAGTCTGTCGGACATGACCACCGCCCAATGGCCAAATTTGCGGCAAAATTATTCGCGCTACAGACTGGATGCCAATAGATCGACTGGCTCTATATTCGTAGGCTGAAACAATGACACTTTTTGACTCCACGCAGAAAGCGCAATACGCACGGGACGGCTTACTCTCCCCGGTGCAAGCCTTGCGTGCCGACGAAGCAGCGTCTTACCGCGCAAATTTGGAAACCTTTGAAAGTGGAATCGGTGGACGCATCACTTCGAACGCGGTTGACGGCAAATATCGTTTTCGCCTGCACACACTGCTTCCGTGGGCGCATGAATTGGCGACGCTCGCCGTCGTCCTGGATGCGATCGAGACGCTGATCGGGACCGAGATTCTGATCTATATGACAACCTTCTTCATTAAGGAGGCGCAGACGGAGGCGATCACTGGTTGGCATCAGGACGCGACTTATTTCGGCCTGCGGCCCTATGAACACGTATCGGCTTGGATCGCGCTGTCGCCGGCGACGCTGGAGAGCGGCTGCATGGGGTTCGTGCCGGGGAGCCATAAAGGAGGACAGCTCGACCATCGTGCTCATGTGGATGTGAAAATCCTGAATACCGGCGGACAGCAGTTGATCGGTGCGCTCGACCGGGAAGCCGCCGTGGCGGCGCCTTTGGCGCCCGGTGAGTTCTCGCTGCATCACACGCTCACCGTTCATCATTCACCCGCCAATCATTCGGCCGACCGACGCATCGGCTTCGCGGTCAGTTATATTCCGGCGCGGTGCCGACATCTTGGTCAAGACCGGCGCGCGCCTGCTATGTTGGTGCGCGGGGAGGATACATTCGGACATTTCGATCCGGAGCCCGTGCCGCAAGCTGGCCGAGAGGAAGAAGCGCGGCAAGCGCATGCCGACTGTTATGCGCGCTACCGCGCCAACTACAATGAACAGGTCGACTTGGTGTCGAAATTCGGGGAAGCGCCGAGCGGGGCGATTTCAAAAGGGGAATAATATGTCGGAACTTGCTTTTAAATCCGCGACCGAACTCGCGGCCATGATCCGCGCGGAAAAGATCAGCGCGGTCGAACTGCTCGAGCATTATCTGGACCGGGTCGAACGATATAACCCGGACCTGAACGCGATCATCGTCCTTGATGTGGAACGGGCGCGGGCGCGGGCGCGTGAAGCCGACGCAGCGTTGGCGAAAGGGGAGGTTTGGGGACCGTTACACGGCGTGCCCATGACCATCAAGGAATCCTACAACGTCGCCGGACTGCCGACCACGAACGGGCGCCCGGAGATGAAGGACAACATCGCCGAGGCCGACGCCCTGGCGGTCGAGCGTCTGAAAGACGCCGGAGTGGTACTATTCGGCAAAACCAACGTGCCGCTCAATCTCGCGGACTTTCAGAGCTATAATGAGGTCTATGGGACCACGAACAGTCCGTGGGACCTTAAGCGCGTTCCCGGCGGCTCCTCCGGCGGCTCCGCTGCGGCACTAGCAGCAGGGTTATGTGGGTTCGAGTCGGGCTCCGATATTGGCGGATCGATCCGCAATCCCGCGCATTACTGCGGCGTCTTCGGACACAAGCCGACCTGGGGCCTAATTCCGCCGCGCGGGCATGCTCTGCCGGGCTTGCTGGTCCAGCCGGACCTGTCAGTGGTGGGTCCCTTGGCGCGCAGCGCCGGCGACCTCGAGGTCGGCGTCATGGCCATGGCGGGCCCGGATGAGCTCGACGGCGTTGGCCTGAAGCTTGACCTCCCGCCGCCGCGCCAGACGAAGCTCGGCGACTATAAGATCGCCGTCTGGAACAATGAGGCGATGGCACCGGTCAGCAGCGAGGTCGAGGAACGTGTCACGGCCGTGGCGAAGACGATTTCGGATGCCGGCGGCACGGTCGATTTCGACGCTCGGCCGGATTTCGACCCGGCGGAAGCACAGAATATTTTCCGCACCCTGCTGTGGTCGGCGATGGCGGCTCGCATACCCGACGCGGATTTCGCCGAAATGGTGAAATCCGCTTCCGAACTATCCCCCGAAGATCAAAGCGGTGGGGCGCAATTGCTGCGGATACAGACCATCTCGCATCACGACCACTTCACCGCGCATAACAAACGCATGCGCCTGCGCTGGGTCTGGGACGCCTTCTTCCGGGACCACGACGCCCTCATCGCACCAATCATGGCGACGCCCGCCTTCGAGCATGACCAGAGTGCCATGGGCAAACGCAAGATCACGATCGACGGCGCGGAGCGGCCTTATTTTGAGCAGCTGTTCTGGGCCGGATTGTCGGTGTGCTGCTACCTGCCGTCGACGATCATTCCCACAGGGCCGAACAAAGATGGGTTGCCGATAGGCATCCAAATTATCGGCCGCCAATACGGTGATCTAGAGACCATCGGATTGGCTAAACTGCTGGAGGCCGGAGGCTACGCCTTCACACCGCCGCCAGGATATGCGAGCTGAGTGATTGTGACAAGTGTGAAGGAATGGTGGGCCTGGAGGGACTTGAACCCCCGGCATAGCCGTTATGAGCGGCTCGTTCTAACCAACTGAACTACAGGCCCGCCGTCTCTATACCAGCGCCGGGGGCGGCTGTCAGTCCCCAGTCGAGTGCGGGCGAAAAAAAAAGCCCACGAAACGCCGCGGGATTTTTTTCAGATGCGACGTCCGACCGGTCAGTAATCAAGGAAACTGCGGAGTTTCCGGGACCGGCTCGGGTGTTTTAGTTTGCGGAGCGCTTTGGCTTCGATCTGCCGGATACGCTCGCGGGTGACCGAGAATTGCTGGCCAACTTCTTCCAGCGTGTGGTCAGTGTTCATGCCGATGCCGAAGCGCATGCGCAGGACCCGTTCCTCGCGCGGCGTAAGGCTGGCGAGCACGCGGGTCGTGGTTTCCCGTAGGTTCGAGTGCATGGCGGCGTCCGAGGGCAGAATAGCGTTCTTGTCCTCGATGAAATCGCCGAGATGACTGTCTTCCTCGTCGCCGATGGGCGTCTCGAGGCTGATCGGCTCCTTGGCAATCTTTAGAACCTTGCGAACCTTCTCGATCGGCATGGCGAGCTTCTCAGCCAATTCTTCGGGCGTCGGCTCACGGCCAATCTCATGCAGCATCTGGCGCGAGGTGCGGACGAGCTTGTTGATCGTCTCGATCATATGCACTGGAATGCGGATCGTACGCGCTTGATCGGCAATGGACCGTGTAATGGCCTGCCTAATCCACCAAGTGGCGTAGGTGGAAAATTTATAGCCGCGGCGATACTCAAACTTATCGACCGCCTTCATCAGGCCAATATTACCTTCCTGAATGAGATCGAGGAACTGCAGACCGCGATTGGTGTACTTTTTCGAAATAGAGATCACCAGGCGCAGGTTCGCCTCGACCATTTCCTTCTTTGCCCGGCCTGCTTCGCGCTCACCCTGTTGGACGGTACGCACGATGCGGCGGAATTCCGGCAGCGGCATGCTGGCAGCCAAAGCTATTTCCGAGACGATGCCGCGCAAGCCTTCGATCATGTCGATGTTCTTGCGGACGAAGTTGCCCCAGACTTTCTTCTTCAAACTTTTGATGTGGTCGCCCCAATTCGGATCGACCTCAAAGCCATAGTAATTGTCGAGGAACTCTTCGCGCTGAATTTTGCTGTTCATGGCGAGGCGCAGCAATTGGCCCTCTGCCTTAGTCAGCTCACGATTAAGCTCATAAAGCTGATCGACCAACTGCTCGATCCGCAAATTATTCAGATGGATGTTTTCCATCAGTTGGATCAAGGCGCGCTTGTGCTTCTCATAAGTGCGCTCGGTTGATTTGGAAACCGCTTCGCCGCTCTGCAAGGTCTGCAAGCGCTTGTCTTGGGCGCGTTGCAGTTTGTTATAGGTCGAGGCAATTTGCTTGAAGGTCTCGAGGACTTGCGGCTTCAGCTCGAATTCCATCTGCGCGAGGGAGACGTTGACTTCGTCCTCGTCGTCATCTCGAGAATCTTCGCCTTCGGCTTTTTGCTCGCCGTCCTCGGACTCGACTGTGCCGCCGCCGGCTGGTGTCGTCTTTATTTCTTCCGCGCCAGCGGGTACAGCGGCGTTCTCGACGCCCTCCTCGCCCTCTTCCTCTTCTGCCTCATCGCCGTTCTCCACGGCTTTGAGCATATTTTCGTCTGGCTCGTCGCCGCCGTAGGTCGCATCCAGATCGATGACGTCCCTGAGTAGCAAATCGCCTTCCACCAACGCATCGTGCCAATGGGCGATCGCGCGCATCGTCAGCGGACTTTCGCACAAGGAGCCGATCATCTTCTCGCGGCCGGCCTCAATGCGTTTTGCTATGGCGATTTCGCCTTCGCGGGAGAGCAACTCGACACTACCCATCTCACGCAGATACATGCGGACCGGGTCGTCGGTGCGGCCGATATCATCATCGTTCAAATTGCCGGCCGGGCGAACGCTGTTTGACCCGTTGCTGTCTTTCGGTTCGCTGGCTTCTTCAGATTCTTCATTCTCGACGACATTGACGCCCATTTCAGAGAACAGGGTCATGACGTCTTCGATTTGCTCGGACGCAGAGTCGTCTGGCGGCATGACGGCGTTCAACTCGTCGATGGTAATATAGCCGCGTTCCTTGCCTTTCGCGATCAACTTCTTGACCGCGGCCGTCACGCTATCCATCAACGGACCGTCGCCGGCCACTTCATTTTGGTCGCTGGCTTCGCTTTCGCGTACTGCTGCTGCTTTCGTCGCCATTCGAATTCGCCCTCATCACAGGTCGTTTAGTCGGTTTCACCCGATGCGTTCTGCACCGCGCGGCCCTTCATCCCCAGTCGCGACGCCGAATCTGCGCCGTTTTCTGCTTCTGCCGATTCCCGAACGATATCCCCCCGTTGCAGGAACCTAGCGTAACTTTCTTCCGTTCCATCGCGCGCTGCTTCGCGTCCGAAAGCCCGTAAATCCGCCCTCTGCCGCTGCTGGTGGAACTGGGTCAAAACCTGACCCACGCCCTCCCGCGCCACCTCTAGCGGTGCATCGGAACGTGCAAAAGCGCCGTGTTCGAAAACACTGCGATCCAGCACGTGCGACAGAATCTCCGCGAAACCGCTTTCATAGAGGTGGCTATGTAGCCCCTGTCCGTCAAGGTCTGGGTTCGCAGCGAAAACGACATGAAGCGCAGCGCGCAATTTGTCAAGGTTCGGTTCAAGGGAAACATCGATTAGCGCTTCGCCGAATTCGTCGATCAATGAGGGATGATTGATCAGCGCAGCCATTAAAAGGCGCTGCCAAAGCGTGCTGGATGCCACTGCCGCGAGGTTGGTGCGGGGGCGCGTTTCAACGACTTGCCACTTGCCGTCTCGTCGACTGCGCAGTCCCGGCCGCCGAGCCGGTGGCGCCGTGCGTTCGTCAAACAGATTGCGATATTGCTCGCGCACGATGGGATCAGCGACCTGCAAGGCTTTTTGTCGCAACCGTGCTTTAAGGCCTGCCATCCGCTCCGGTGTGTCGGTGGGCCCAGCATCGCGCTCCATCTCCCAAATCACCTCGGCGAGCGGCCGCGCGGCGTCCAAGATCATTCGCAGGGTTGCCGGCCCCTGGTTTGCCAGCATGCTGTCAGGATCCTCGCCCCGCGGCAAAAACGCGAAACGGATGGACTTTCCAGGTTTCAGGAGTGGCAAAGTGCGCTCCGCCGCCCGGCCAGCCGCGCGTTGTCCGGCATTGTCGCCGTCGAAGCAAAGCACCGGTTCTTCCACCAGTTTCCAAAGTGCCTCGATATGTTCTTCGGAGAGCGCGGTGCCGAGCGGAGCCACCGCCGCTGGAAATCCGCCGCGAGTCAGACCGATCACATCCATATAACCTTCGGCCACGATAACTTCCGATGCGTCGCGGCTGGCTTCCCGCGCCAGGGCTAGATTGTAAAGCGTGCGCCGTTTGTCGAAGAGCGGTGTATCCCGGGAGTTGAGGTATTTCGGCTCGCCGTCGCCCAGAACCCGTCCGCCAAAGGCGATCACCCGACCACGTCCGTCGGCGATCGGAAACATCGCTCGGCCCCGAAAGAAGTCATAGGGTGCGCGTCCATCGTCGGGCGCGTTCAGCAGTCCCGCTTCCAGCAGCGTCTTCGCCTCGAACCCCTGCCTTTGGAGGTCGGCGGAAAGACGGCTCGCTTCGCCGCGCGACACCGGCGGCGCGTATCCCAGGCGAAATTTTGCGATGATCTCCGAATCGAGGCCGCGCGCAGTGAAATAATCGAGCGCGACCTTTCCTTCCGGTCCGCGCAATCGCTGTTCGTACCACACCGTGGCCGCCTCGACCGCTTCCAGAAGGCCGCCCCGTTGCTTTTCGCGTTGAACTTCTTCGGGCGACGAGCGCGGCACTTCCATACCGGCGGCGGAGGCCAAGCGCTCTACGGCCTCTGGGAAGGTCAGGTTTTCGGTCTCGATGACGAAGCTGATAGCGTCGCCGTGCTGCCCGCAGCCGAAACAATGATAAAAGCCCTTCTCTTCGTTTACGGTGAAAGAGGGGGATTTTTCCTTATGAAAAGGGCACAACCCGGAATGTTCGCGCCCGCGCCGCTGAAGATTGACCTTGCGTCCCACAAGATCGACAAGCGTCGTCCGATTACGCAATTCGTCGAGGAAACGGGTGGGAAAGCTCATCTCTTGTGAAGCGCCTTCTTGTAAACGAACCGGCCACGCTTTCGCGGATGTGCCGCAGGCTTCCGCCTAATTCGAAAGTATATCCGAAGGAACGGTCCTCCGGGGGAAATTGGCGCCGGCATTTAAGAAAGCGCGGCCTTTGCCATCACACCCGCTTTGCCGAAATCCATGGCGCCCGGGTGGCGTTCCCGCAGGGTGGCCATCACAGTTCCCATTTCTTTGAGGCCGGATGCACCAGTCTCCTGAATGATTGCGGTCACGGCCTCCTTGATGGCGTCTTCGTCCATCTGATCCGGCAAGAAACGTTCAATCACAACGATTTCGTTCGCTTCCCGGTTGGCCAAATCCTGGCGCCCGCCCTTAGTATACATCTCGATGCTCTCGCGCCGCTGTTTGATCATCGTCTGCAGCAGGGCCTGGATGGCGTCGTCATCCACGGGTTGGTTGTCCCCACCCTTGCCGCGCGCCGCGATGTCGCGTTCCTTCACCGCAGCCAGGATCAACCGGACGGTCGAAACCGTACAGGGGTCCTTTCCTTTGAGACCTTCTTTCAGCGCCGTATCAAGCCGCTCCCGCAGCATGACGTGCCCCCCACGTTTATTGGCATTATTGGCGGACCCTACTAGAACACGGATTGCAGCGCAATTAGATAAATATTGTTAACCTATTGAAAATAAACAGAGAAATTATTATAAGCCCCCTTGACGGCGGCATAGCTTTTGCTTAGAAATCGGGCGAATCGCTTAGTGGAAAACGATCCGCGAATGCCTGGAACCGCTGAAGGTTTTGATCCAAAACGGTTTTCCAGGCGCCAGGAGCAATACCCCGATGTCCGACTCGACGAAAACTGACCCTAGGCCGCCGGAAGAGACGACGGCGGCCCTGGTTTTGGGCGATGGCACCGTATTTTGGGCGCGTGGTGTCGGCGCCGTGGGCCAAGCCGTCGGTGAAGTGTGCTTCAATACCTCGCTGACCGGTTATCAGGAGATCATGACCGACCCGTCCTATGCGGGGCAGATTATCACTTTCACCTTCCCGCATATCGGCAATGTCGGCACCAATGACGAGGATATCGAGACGATCACCCCGTCGGCGCGAGGCTGCGTCCTACGCGCTGATATCACGGAGCTCGCGAATTGGCGTGCGGTTCGGCATTACGACGATTGGCTGAAGAGCCACAACCTGGTCGGCATCGCCGGCGTCGATACGCGTCGGTTGACCCGCCGCATTCGCGATTTGGGCGCACCCCATGCCACAATCTGCCACGCGCCCGACGGTAAATTCGATATCGCTGCCTTGCGGCAAGCCGCATCGAGCTGGCCCGGCCTCGAAGGCATGGACCTGGCGAAGGATGTGAGCTGCCGACAATTCTATACCTGGGACGAGACGGCCTGGGCGCTCGGCGAAGGCTACGGCAGGCAAACCGATCCGAA
>JBMYRC010000065.1:0-21142 GCA_049601975.1 Alphaproteobacteria bacterium
AACGTCTCGGTAATTATATGGTCGCTCTACGCGCTCAAGCTGGACTAGGTGGTGACGTGACCTTCCACGCCTTTAGACACACCACCACAACGCATATGGTCAACGATGCTGTCGATATCATGGAAGTTTCTCAGCGTCTTGGTCATAAATCGATCGCTGTAACCGAAAGAGTATACAATCATCACAAGCCAGAGTTCCAAAAGAAATCAACAAACTCTATAGATTCGCTTCTATAGTACAATTCTCTGGCGAAAAAAAATCTGTCTGGGCGGAAAAATACCGTTCATGCAAACTGAAATTATTATAAATAACGCTCTAACTCATTGTTTCAATGGGGAGAAAAGTGGCGGGAGTGACGGGACTCGAACCCGCGGCCTCCGGCGTGACAGGCCGGCGCTCTAACCAACTGAGCTACACCCCCAAGCCAAACAATGCGTGGTGTGTACTTAATGCCTGGAGTACAGTCAAGCAAGGACAATCGCCGCTAAATCAGCAATGAATGGGGCTATTCTATTATTGAATCCGAGGATTAATATCCACGCCCACGGCTATCGAATATTTCCCCGCAGTTTTGCCCATCAAACGTTTTTATGCCGACCGTCGGCGCCACGAATGACTAAATCAACGGAACTACGGCTTTCCTTTACAACTTTGACGGCTACCCATTCAGGCCCTTTTGAACAACGACTGCAAACACCTTCCACCGGAATTGCCGACTCCCACGCCGCTTCTTTATTCTTGTTTGTCGCCACTTTTGCCAATTTATTTTTGCTTTTGCGTGACTTTCTGCCATACCTACTTCAACCATCTCGGTGCCTTCTCGCTGGGCTCCTAGAAATCAAAATCGATGCCACCTGCGGTGATAAACAATTTTGCCCTCGCCGGATCCAACTTACCGCTTGTCGTGATATCCGCCGCATCGGTCGCGACGAGTAATTCGGGAACTTGATCTCTCCGAAGCTCTTGCCGAACGTCCGCTAACCGATCTTATTGACGATTTTTACCGCCTCTTCCAAACCAGCTTGATCACCCATCTCGTAAAACATCATACAGAAAAAATCGCGCTGAAATGTTCCTTGACCACGTTGTCCACCGATATTCTCAACGAATTCATTCTTACATGTCTCTTGAAGGCTCTCGGCCAACCGACCGTCGCGACCGCCAATTAATTTAAACATAGGCATTATATTGGTGACAAAAACAAGTTCGCCCTCCCCCCTGCACTCTTGTCCAAACAAGGAATTGCCATCGACTGATTCGCGTTCGGTTTCCTGATTCGCTTTAACTCCCTCTTTCAGTTCCTCGATAAGATCCGTGTGGGTTTCTTCTTTTGTTTGTTTTTTCCCCCTAAAAGGCAGAAAAGGCGGTCAAATATTCCACAACCTGCCATTTTGTCCCCGTATTAACCTGCCCATACGTTGCCCGGAGCAAAATCCTACTGCCCCACGCGCTAGGCCAATAGTAATCGGCGAAGCTGTCATGAACCTTGCGAAACTCTGTTTCGCAGAGTTACGCAAAAATTGAGTTCAAATTGACGGACCAAAGGTCTTTAACAATATAAGTGAAAATGGTGGGCGATGACGGACTCGAACCGCCGACCCTCCGGATGTAAACCGGATGCTCTGAACCAACTGAGCTAATCGCCCCAATTCATTTCTGACACGATCTATAGCTTACCGCCATAAGGTCTATAAGAACAACCGGCCATTCGCAAACGAATGGCCGGTGTCTCTCGCTCGAAACAATATCAGGCTTCTTAGTTCACAGCGTCTTTCAAGCCCTTGCCCGCTTTGAACTTGGGCTGTTTGGACGCCGCGATCTTAATGGCTTCGCCAGTGCGCGGATTGCGCCCCATGGAAGCCGCTCTTTGAGCAACGCTAAACGTGCCAAAACCGACAAGTCTAACATCACCACCCGATTTCAACTCATCAGAAATACAGTCAAAAACTGCATCTACGGCTTTAGTAGCATCAGCCTTTGAAAGGTCTGACTTATCGCAAACGGCAGAAATTAAATCGTTTTTATTCACTTTGAGGTTACCCCTTCAGAATTTAAATAAGGTTGCGCTGAAATTACCCCCATAACCGGGGCGACTTTATAGGGAATCAGGAAAGACAGTCAACGGCAGAACCGCAGAAATCTGCGCTTTTATTTGGCAAACGCCGATTTCTTGCGTGGTTCGATAATTTGGCCTCAAAATAACGCCCGTTCGCTAGTGTGTGGTGACCACACCAACCTCTCCTTTAGCCTTTTCTCCACTTACCGATTCGATTGATTCTTCAGGATTCCATTCAATGGGCGTCATCGTTTCAGCAAGCGCATGTTCTAATACATCGTCAACTACCCCGACTGGAATGATCTCCAAGTTGCGCTTAATGTTATTCGGGATGTCCGCGAGATCTTTCACGTTATCCATCGGAATTAGTACTTTCTTAATTCCACCACGAAGGGCTGCCAGTAATTTTTCCTTTAATCCGCCAATCGGGAGCACACGTCCGCGTAAAGTAACTTCGCCCGTCATCGCAACATCTTTGCGAACCGGAATACCCGTCAACGCCGAAACGATAGAGGTCACCATGGCAACCCCTGCCGACGGACCGTCTTTCGGCGTCGCACCTTCCGGGACATGAACATGGATATCGATTTTCTCAAAAGTCGTCGGTTTAATCCCAAAATCGGGAGCCCGGCTTTTGACGTAAGTTTCCGCGGCTTGCACTGATTCCTGCATCACATCGCCAAGTTTACCGGTTTTTTGTATTTTCCCCTTACCTGGCGTTTTAGCCGATTCAATCGTCAGCAACTCACCGCCAACTTCCGTCCAGGCCAGACCTGTAACCACGCCAACAATATTCTCTTCTTCTGCTTCGCCGAAGCGGTATTTTCGGATACCTGCGTATTTTTCAAGATTACGGCTGGTGATGCGAACTTGTTCCACACCTTCCGTCATCAAAATCTCTTTAATAGATTTACGCGCGACATTAGCGATTTCGCGCTCTAAATTCCGCACACCTGCTTCGCGGCTGTAGTAGCGAATCAAATCTCGAAGCGCGCCATCGGAAATTGCCCACTCCTTATCCTTAAGGCCGTTTTCCTTCAATTGCTTGGGCAGTAAATGACGTTTCGCAATTTCGATCTTCTCATCCTCGGTGTATCCGGGGATACGAATAATTTCCATTCGGTCAAGCAACGGCGCTGGCATCCGCAACGTGTTCGCAGTCGTTACGAACATCACATCGGACAGATCATAATCTACCTCGAGGTAATGATCATTGAATGAATTATTTTGCTCAGGATCCAGCACTTCAAGGAGTGCCGAGGTCGGATCACCGCGCCAATCCGCGCCGAGTTTGTCGATTTCATCCAACAAAAACAGAGGATTGGACGCCTTCGCCTTTTTCATTCCCTGGATCACTTTGCCGGGCATGGATCCAATATATGTCCGGCGATGTCCGCGCACTTCCGCTTCGTCACGTACGCCGCCAAGCGACATCCGCACGAAATTACGACCGGTTGCCCGCGCCATTGACTTACCGAGCGACGTTTTACCAACACCAGGAGGGCCGACGAGACAAAGGATTGGACCTTTTACCTTGCGCATCCGTTGTTGGACGGCGAGATACTCGAGGATGCGTTCCTTAACCTTGTCGAGGCCGTAGTGATCTTCCTCCAGCACCGCAAGTGCCGCGTGTAGATCCTTGCGAACACGGCTACGCTTTTTCCAAGGAATCGCCAGTAGCCAATCCAAATAATTGCGTACCACAGTCGATTCAGCCGACATCGGGCTCATAGATTTTAGCTTTTTAAGTTCAGCGTTGGCTTTTTCGCGCGCTTCCTTGGTGAGTTTCGTTTCCTTAATTCGGTCTTCTAATTCAGCAACCTCGTCGCGCCCATCTTCGCTGTCGCCGAGTTCCTTCTGAATCGCTTTGAGCTGTTCGTTCAAATAATATTCGCGCTGCGTCTTTTCCATCTGACGTTTAACGCGGCTGCGGATGCGTTTTTCAACCTGCATCACGCTGATCTCGCCTTCCATGAAGGAGTAGACCCGCTCCAAGCGTTCAACAATACCTTCAGTTTCCAACAAATCCTGCTTGTCAGAAATCTTAAGCGAGAGATGCTGTGCCACGGTGTCCGCCAATTTGCCCGGATCGTCGATTTGGTTAACCGAGATCAACACTTCGGACGGCACTTTTTTATTAAGCTTAATAT
This sequence comes from Alphaproteobacteria bacterium, assembly GCA_049601975.1. GTDB lineage: Bacteria > Pseudomonadota > Alphaproteobacteria > UBA8366 > UBA8366 > UBA6544. Next base: position 4,207 of record JBMYRC010000065.1, read on the forward strand.
ACTGCTCGAATTCTGTGACGACGGCGCGGGTCAAGGCTTCAACCTCATCGGCCTGTGCCTCTAAGTCCACGATTTCTTCTGCTTCTGCCTCGAAGAACGCTTCCTTATCCGTGAAGCGGGCGATCTTGGCACGCCGGTTGCCCTCAACAAGGACCTTCACAGTCCCATCGGGAAGCTTCAATAATTGGAGAACTGTCGCGATCGTCCCCATCCGGAAAATGTCTTCCGTGCCCGGATCGTCTTGCGCCGCATTTTTCTGCGTCACAAGTAAAATTTGCTTGTCGTCATTCATGACGTCTTCAAGCGCGAGGACCGACTTATCACGCCCCACAAACAAAGGGACGATCATGTGCGGAAATACAACAATATCCCGCAGTGGTAGGACAGGAAAAATTAAGTTGCCGATAGGCTCGGACATTAGGACACCATTCTTTTCGTCAAATTACCCCGCCATGATTAGCCGGCAGGAATATGAATATTAATTGGTACTCTGAACCGCTCGCTTCAAGGGGGCGACAGGCGGCACCGTTCACGCACTCGTCTCGAGATCTTCTCGACGGTGCGCATATATGTAAAGCGGCTCAGCTCGGCCTTCGACGACTTCGCGATTAATCACAATCTCTTCCGCGCCTTCCAATCCCGGCAACTCGTACATCGGGTCTAGCAAAATATTTTCCATGATGGAGCGTAATCCACGTGCCCCAGTCTTGCGGACAATTGCCTTTTGCGCAATTGCACGCAAAGCATCTTCGGAAAATTCCAAATGCACGGTCTCCATATCAAAAAGACGTTGATATTGCTTGATCAAGGCGTTTCGAGGTTTGGTTAAAATTTCGACCAGGGCGTCTTCGTCCAAATCCGTCAACGTCGCCAAGACCGGCAACCGACCAACGAACTCGGGGATCAAGCCGAATTTAAGCAAGTCTTCCGGTTCGACATCGAGCAAAATATCACCGATTTGCTGATCGTCCGGACCACGGACATCCGCCCCGAAACCAATTGAAGAACCCTTGAAACGCGATGAAATAATTTTTTCCAAACCAGAGAACGCGCCACCGCAGATAAATAGGATATTGGTCGTATCGACCTGCAGAAATTCTTGCTGCGGGTGTTTGCGCCCCCCTTGCGGCGGGACACTAGCAACCGTGCCTTCCATGATTTTCAGCAGCGCTTGCTGAACGCCTTCTCCCGAGACGTCACGCGTGATCGACGGATTGTCAGATTTACGGCTAATCTTATCGACTTCATCGATATAGACAATGCCGCGCTGGGCCCGCTCGACATTATAGTCCGCAGATTGAAGAAGCTTGAGGATGATATTCTCCACATCCTCTCCCACATATCCGGCTTCGGTCAGCGTGGTAGCATCTGCCATCGTAAAGGGCACATCCAAAATCCTAGCCAAGGTTTGGGCCAGCAGCGTCTTGCCGCAACCTGTCGGCCCAACCAAAAGGATGTTCGATTTGGCCAGTTCAACTTCGCCGTTCTTCCCGCCGACACTCAAGCGCTTATAGTGATTGTGGACGGCAACGGAGAGCACGCGTTTCGCATGCGACTGGCCGATGACATAATCGTCCAAGACTTGCCGGATTTCCTTCGGCGTCGGAACACCATCACTCGATTTCGAGACCGTCGCCTTATGGTCTTCCTTGATGATATCCATGCACAGTTCGACACATTCGTCACATATGAATACCGTGGGTCCGGCAATCAGCTTGCGCACCTCGTGCTGGCTCTTGCCACAAAATGAGCAATAGAGCGTGTTCTTTGAGTCGCCGTTGCTGGACTTCGTCATAGGGTGGTTATCCGTTCGTTGCAGTCATATGCAAACATGTTAGCCAAACAGACTCCGGGTAAACAAATACAAAAATGATGACACTAAGTGTGTTAACGCTAGCTTAATCGTAGGCGCAATAAAATCCATCTAACCTGCGGAGTCGCACAAGACGCAGGTTTGGTTCCTAATTCACAAAGCTTATGCCGATCAAAGCCTGTTTGGGCCTCGTCACTCAAACTTTAGCTTTCAGAACCCGAATCGCCATCACTACCAATCGGCTCGTCAGCGTCCGCCCGCGCCGTCTCGACCTTGTCAATCAAGCCGAACTCCATCGCCGCCTCCGCCGATAAGAAGTTATCACGCTCAAGCGCCCGCTCGATAGTCTCATAGTCCTGTCCGGTATGTTTCATGTATATTTTGTTTAGCCGCTTGCGCAGATCCAAAATTTCACGGGCATGGATTTCGATATCCGTCGCCTGCCCCTGAAAACCACCGGAGGGCTGATGCAGCATAACGCGACTATTCGGCAAGCTGTAGCGCTTCCCCTTCGCCCCAGCCGCCAGCAACAAAGAACCCATTGATGCCGCCTGTCCCAGGCATACCGTCGACACATCAGGCTTGATATACTGCATTGTATCGTAAATGGAGAGGCCGGAAGTCACGACACCACCCGGCGAATTTATGTAGAGCGCGATATCTTTGTTCGGGTTCTCTGATTCCAAGAACAGTAACTGCGCGGAAATCACGCAAGCGACCGCATCATTCACAGGTCCTGTAAGGAAAATGATCCGCTCCTTCAAAAGGCGCGAATAAATATCGTAAGAACGTTCGCCACGATTTGTCTGCTCGACAACCATGGGAATTAGCGCATTCATTTGTATTTCGTCGTGCATCGTCATTGCAGGTAATCCGTTCCGTTCGAGCCAGCCCGATATCTCAACTATCTTCCGCGGGCGTATCGCTGTCGTCCGCAGATTTAGCTTTCTTCTTCGCTGCCGGCTTCTTCTTGGGCGCTTTCTTTTTAACTTCTTTCGGCGCTTCTTCCTCGGGATCGGCCATCAATTCTTCCGGTGTCACCGAACGATCGGTAACTTCGGCCATCTCCAAGATGAAATCGATTACCTTATCTTCGAAGATCGGTGCCCGCAGACCTGCCATCGCTTGCTGGTTCTGCTGGAAGTATTCCATCACCTGGCGCTCTTGACCGGGATATTTGCGTACTTCCTGGAGCATGGCTTGATTTACTTCTTCGGCAGTAACTTCGATATTGTTCGCACGTCCGACTTCCGCAAGCAGTAAACCCAACCGAACGCGACGGCTCGCAATCTTACCGTATTCCTCGCGCAGCTCTTCTTCGGATTTATCCTTGTCTTCGTCATCAAGACGTTCGTCGCGCCTTGCTTGTTCGAATTGCTCCCAAATGGAATCAACTTCGGTTTCGACCATTCCCGGCGGAATTTCAAAATCATGGCCTTCATCCAATTGATCGAGCAATACCCGCTTCAACCGGTTACGCGAGAACATCGTATAATTCTGCTCCAGCTGCTGACGTGTTCCATCCTTCAATTGATCGAGCGATTCCAGGCCAAGTGACTTTGCCAATTCGTCATCAATTGGCGTTTCTACACGTTCCCGTATTTCCTTAATATCGACTTCAAAAACCGCGTCTTTGCCCTTCAGGTTCTCTGCCGCGTAATCTTCCGGGAAGGAGACGTTAACCGTCACATGTTCCTCCGGTTTCGCGCCAATCAACTGATCCTCAAAGCCCGGTATGAAACGTTCAGAACCGAGGGTCAGCTGAAAATCATCAGCTTTGCCACCTTCAAACTCTTTACCATCAACTGAACCGGCAAAGTCTATAACGACGATATCGTCTTTCCGCGCCTTGCGAGCTCGCTTAATGGGCTCGGAGCGGACCATTTCCGACGCGATATTCGCCATCGATTTCTCGATTTCCTCGTCCGAAATATCGCAGACCAAACGTTCTAATTTCAACGTCTTAAAGTCGACCGCCGTAATTTCGGGCATGACCTCGACCGCCATCGTATATTCGAGGTCTTCGCCATCCTCGAATTTCGTGACATCAATCTTCGGCTGCGTCGCCGGTGTCAGACTTTGATCGGTTATTGCCTGGGAAGACGATTCGACAACCGCGTCTTGAATGACATCGCCAAGGACGGATTGCCCATATCGTTGGCGCAACAGTTTTGTTGGCACCTTCCCCTGACGAAATCCGGGGATCGTCACCTGTTGTCCAATTTCCGCGAGCTTGGATAGCACACGGTCTTCTATGTCAGCTGCCGGAATAACAATTGAATACTCGCGGCTTAAGCCTTCGTTCTTAGTTTCTGTAACCTGCATAAACGGCACCGATCGGGGTCAGTTGTAGCCTAATGTCGAATGCGCCCAGCTTTCTTTCGAAGGTTGGTGCGGGCGGAGGGACTCGAACCCCCACAGATTTCTCCACGTGGACCTAAACCACGCGCGTCTACCAATTCCGCCACGCCCGCGGAATTCGGTCTTGATCCGGGCGCATCGAGCGGCCCTGTATAAGAACACCGGTCGGGCCGGTCAAGCAAAGCAATCGTATTGAGAAAAAGAACTGCCGAGGTAGAGCGCGCTTAGCCGACTGGAAGACGTTCACGATAGGTGTCCGTGAACGTCTCGAGCGCCAAGGTTCTTGGCCCTTCGAAATAGGAGGTTGGGATCTGTCGCCGCGCCACGCTGACTTCATAGCGAACATGCGGGATACCATAGCAATCGGTTCGCATACCAATTACACGCGCCGTCTCAACTGATTTATCGGCATGTGTGCGATGGAACAACGATCCACACTTTACCAACTCGACCTTACGACCGCGTTTAATAAACATGCTTAAGGAACCGCTCTTGCGATTACTCAACGATGTTGCACAGGTTTTTCCATGCAATTTCAAAACACTCTGCGGCATTTCGTGCTCCCCGTGGCTCTTTGGCCACCTTATATTAAACGCCGTGTCTCAATCTCGTGCTTTTACTATTATAGCATCAAGTCTTCAAAAGACGATTAACATTTGTAGAAGCCTTTATCTTACTGTCACCCGTATACGCTTCATGATTTTTTTCGATCTTATCGAGTCGGTACAAGTAATTAACCATAAGCCCGTAAGAGCGTTCCATTCCGGGCTCTGTCGCATTACCCATCCAGCAGAGCCTTTCGACAAGCGCGCCGTTGGTCAGATGGAAATGCCCCACCGGGTCTAATGCCCGTCCGCCTCGGCCTTTCTCCTTCAGAAGATAACGGGCGCAAAGGCGCATCAATACCGGTTCGACAACGTCGCAAATTGCTTCTTCTTCTGACCAGGTCGCGGTTGCGAGAATTACCTGTAACGGGTTCCCCGCTCCCTCGGTTAACGATGCGACTTCACGCAAGTTTGAAACCTCGCTATCGGAAAGCAATTTTTCCTCACCGGCCAATGCTTTATCCAGCCAATTACGGAATCCTGGAATCGGTGACAGGGTTGAAAACGTTTTTAGCCCATGGAATTCACCCTGCAGGACGTCGACCACGCGTTTAATTAAAAATCCACCGAAACTGATCCCGGCCAAACCTTTCTGCGCGTTTGAGATAGAATAGAAAATGGCGGTGTCCGCATCGTTCGGATCGATTACTGGCGCATCCTTATCCAGCAATTCTTGGACGTTTCCAGCCAATCCGTTAACCAAGGCGACTTCCACGAATATCAATGGCTCTTCCGGCATCCTTGGATGGAAGAACGCGAAGCAACGTCGATCAGAATCGAGACGGTTTTTCAGATCGTCCCAGCTTTGGATTTCGTGAACCGCCTCATATGCGATCAATTTTTCCAAAAGGCTGGCAGGTGAATCCCAACCAATGCGTTGCAGTACGAGAAATCCGATATCAAACCAAGAAGTCAATAATTGACGAAGATCATTATCTAGTGATCGGAAGGCAGCGCTTTTCCGCGTCAGACGGGTAAGGTCAGCACGCAGGTCAACGAGAAACTTCACACCTTCTGGCAAGCCATTGAATTGCGTTAATAATTTAATTCTTCCCGGCTCTAAAGAACGCCGTAAACCAGCGTAGCTATTCGCACGTTCATGAGGTTTTGATTCTTGAAGCGCGGTCAGTTCATGATTGACGACTTCTTCATCGATACCGAAATCCTCGGCCAATACTTTGAGAAATTGCTCCCGCCCTTTCCGATCGAGTTCGAGATATGTCTGCCCAAGTGTGGCGGCACGACTGCGTGCCGAAACTTCCCCGCCTCGTGCTTCCAGACAAGATTGCATCTGCTCGCGAAGATGGTCGATATCGCTCGTCGACGACAAATCGGATTTCATATTCCCTGCGATCGAAACCGTAATATCGCGCCATGCGCCCCTGAGACGTTGGAGGAGTGTTGCCGCTTCAGTCATGCGAATGCTCGTTCCTTATCTTTTAAAGACCTTAGAACACCTGGAAGTGCGTCCGGCAGATCTTCAGCAATTAACCCAGGCCCTACCGCCTGTGCCGCTTCACCATGTAACCAAACAGCGATGCTTCCTGCTTCAAACGGATCAAGACCTTGAGACATAAGGCCAGTCGCAAATCCGGCTAACACATCGCCGGCACCAGCGGTCGCGAGATCGGGGGGGGCATTATCATTCACCACCACGCGGCCATCCGGCGCCGCTAGAACCGTATCCGCACCTTTTTGAAGCACCGTCGCACCGCTCCGTCGCGCAGCCTCGCGCACTTGCGAAACCTTGTCCCCATGAACGTCGAACAAACGATTGAACTCTCCCTTATGCGGTGTCATCAAACAGGGGCTTTGAATACTCGAAAACAATAAATCCCGCGTCTCTTCAAAGACAGTCAGCGCATCCGCATCCAGAACCACAGGCAAGCCTTGGCGCAATACAGCGAGGGTTTTCTCCCGCGTCGCAACGTTCAGGCCGCTTCCGGGGCCAATCAGACAAACAGAGACTCGGGGATCCTCAATCAATTCCCGAAATGTACCCGTGTCTCGAATCGAGCGAATTATAGCACCCGGCAGGCTCAATTTGTATATAGTCACAACCTCCGGCGGGACCGCTGCTGTTATGATTCCCGCCCCGGCTCGCATGGCACTCTGTACCGCTAACCGTGCGGCGCCGGTCATATCGGCCCCCCCCACGACAATGGCATGCCCGCGCAAATATTTGTGATCGTTGAAACTAGGCCATGGAAATCCTGTTTCCCACACATCCGGCGCGTTGCGCCAATGTGTCGGTGAAATTTCATCCAAGACGGTTTCGGGAATACCGATATCGACAAGCTGAATATCACCGCAATACTCCCGCCCCGGAAACAAAAGATGCCCCGGTTTTAGCCGAAAGAACGTTACGGTTTTATTAGCTTTATGTGCAGTTCCCATGATTTCGCCGGTATTGCCGTGAACGCCGCTTGGAACATCGACAGCGATACAATAACGGTCGCCGATTGCTTCAATTGTCTCTTGCGCGACACCGTCGAGATCCCTTGCAAGTCCGGCCCCGAATATAGCGTCGATAACGCAATCAGCATTCTCCATAATATCCGGCGACAGAGTTTCCGTTTCGCCCTGCCACTTATCGGCGTTTTTTCTCGCGTCACCTTTCAGACTGTCGAGCGATCCCAAGAGCCCGAGTCGAACCTGCTTCCCGGCATCGCGAAGATACCGTGCTGACACGAAACCATCGCCACCGTTGTTCCCCGGCCCGCATAAGACGGCGATGCGCTCAAGTCCGCTTTGCAATGCCGCATCCGCGACTGCTTTACCCGCGACTTCCATCAACGCTTCTCCGGAAACGCCGGCGTCGATCGCCATGGCATCGGCACGCGCCATTTCTTCCACAGTGAGAAGACTGTTAAGGCTGTGTTCGTTCATTTCTTTCCCTGCTCATCGGAATGATCCATGACGATCAAACGCAAGGTGCGTGAATGAAATTCACGCCGATATAGTACCAAAACGACGGTCAACGTTGATGCGATCAAAGTGGACGGATGCATATGCCATGCGAGCAATGCCAAGCCAAAGTAATAAGCTCTAATGCATCGGTTTGTATGCGACGACGCGATGGTGGCGACATTCGCAGCGTTTTTTGCTCTCTCGCTAGCATTTTCAATCACGTTATCACTTGAACCGACTGACCCCAGCATAATCGAGCAGTAATTCAGTTGCCGCATTGCCCAACCCAATTTGAAAAACGCGAAGATAAACATAACGATGAGCGTCATTATTTTTACTTCCCATAATTCTTGGCTCACGGAGATCGAAAAAGGAAAATCACTTAGCAATTCGATGGCTTTATCTGTTGCGCCCGAGACAGCGATCATTCCCGTTAACTCGAGAATCGAGGTGGACGCGAAAAACGACGCGCTACCGCCGCGGCTGCGTAAAATCTGAATGTCAAAAATTCTGTTACCGCGCGTCAACATTTGCTCCATCCAGGCCTGCCGACGATCCGCCATGACGGAAACGAGATTTGTTCTTCCCGCAGGCAAACTCTCAGAATAGCAGCTATATCCGGTCGGTAAAAGGAAGAATGCAGCTATTGCAAGGTAATCATACAGCGAAAAATTAACCAAATTATCGCTCTCAAATGATATTGGATTATTACTCTCGATCGCACTATGACCCGCTCCAGGGCACGAAACAACAAAGCTCGATACCCAGCGAATTGAGCAAATTTCGACCGTCTGGATTGAACGGCTCCACAGTGCTTGAATGCACCTATGGACGATAAGACGCGCGAAGCGCTGAAGAGTTTTTCAGACGATTTAACAGTGATCGTCGGTGAGGATTTAGCGCGCTCGATTATTAACTATGCACAACGACCAAACGAACTCGAGGCGGTCTTTTTAAAGACCGACGGATTCACCAGTTTGGAGGAGGAAACAAAAGATGTGCTCATTGACCTTCTCGAACATTACCTCAGCGACTAGAGCGGCGGTCGCCGCAGCAATATTCGTGTTAATTCTAACGATATGCATACGCCCCCTCGTCGCCGGCAGTGGTACACCATTTGAAGTACTGAGCGGCGATATGATTACGTCGGCAAAACAACATATTGCCTTAAAGGCATCGATGCTCCCGAACCCGGGCAAATTTGCAAAGGCGGTAACGGTCGCGATTACGATTGCGGGCATATCGCCAACACCGCGCTAATGGACCTGACCGCCGGCGTGAACGTGAATTGCAGTGACGTCATGAAGCAAAACGCTTGCATGGTCGGATCTTGCGAGGCCGACGGGTTCTATCTCGCGCGGAATATGATCCATACGGGCTGGGCGCTCAGCACGGAACCGCGTTTCGCCAACATCCAGGCACAAGCAAAAGTGAAGAAGCGCGGTCTCTGGAAAGGGATTTTCGATACTCCATTGGCGTGGCGCACGTCACAGAAGCAACGTTAGATATCTTGGAATTTTGATGCGCACCGACAAATTCGACTTCGATCTGCCGACCGAGCGGATCGCCCAAGAACCTGCCGTTCCACGCGATTCCTCACGCCTGCTTGAGGTGTTTCCTGACCGTCTGCGAGATCGAATGGTGATGGATCTCCCCACTCTCTTGCAACCCGGCGACCTGTTGGTCCTAAACGATACGCGCGTGATCCCCAGTCGGCTGCGCGGTAAACGCGGTGACGCCAAAATCGAAGTTACTCTCCACAAACTGACAAACGAGAACCAATGGTACGCGTATGCCCGTCCCGGACGGCGATTGCGTGTCGGCGACACAATCGATTTCGCGGATGGGTTTTCAGCGCGATTACTTGAAAAGCGTGATGGCGGCGAAGTTCTGCTGAAGATGATATCGGCGACCGGCAACTTGACGGACGCGCTTCTTGCCCATGGTGAAATGCCACTCCCCCCATATATCGAACGTGCGGGCGGCAACAGACCGACCGATGGGCAGAATTATCAGACGATTTATGCACGCAATGCCGGTGCGGTTGCCGCGCCGACCGCTGGATTACATTTTACCGATGATCTCTTCGCAGCCTTAAACGCCAGCGGTATTGGACGCACCTATGTCACACTTCATGTTGGTGCCGGCACTTTTCTGCCGATCAAGAGCGAGACGATCGAAGATCATCTCATGCATGCTGAATTCGGCGTCCTATCCGCTGAGACAGCGGCTCGTATTAACCAGACAAGGGCGCAGGGCGGCCGAGTCGTTGCGGTCGGTTCGACGTCTCTGCGATTGATTGAAACCGCGGCGCAAGATAATGGAGAAATTCTCCCATTCGAAGGCGAAACCGACGTGTTTATCGCGCCTGGATATAATTTTAAGGCTGTCGATTTATTCCTAACCAACTTTCACCTACCGAAATCAACATTGTTTGTTTTAGTCTCTGCCTTTAGTGGAACGGAGAGGATGAAATCCGCCTACGCCCACGCGATCGAGAAAACTTACCGATTCTATTCGTATGGCGATTGTTGCCTTCTGCATCCGAACGAAGCCACGTGACGGAGCCACTCATCCTCCGCTAACATGCAAGTCATGACCGATATTAAGCACAATGATCTCACGCAACTCGGCCGCTCGGTCGAGACTCCGCAATCGCCGGAAGAGGCAACACTCGAAGCCGTTCAGAATCCTCACGTAGATACGGACTATTTAATCCGTTTTACCTGCCCAGAATTCACCTCTTTGTGTCCGGTCACCGGGCAACCAGATTTCGCTCATTTCGTCATCGATTACGCACCTGCCCAATCCATTGTGGAGAGTAAATCCCTAAAGCTCTTCATGGCTTCATTCCGAAACCATGCGACATTTCACGAGGATTGCACGGTTTCAATCGGCAAACGCTTGAGCGCTTTGCTTGCCCCAAAATGGCTCCGAATTGCAGGGTATTGGTATCCTCGGGGCGGCATCCCTATCGATATTTTCTATCAATGCGGCGACCTTCCACAGAATTTATGGGTACCGGAAACCGGCGTCGCGCCGTATCACGGAAGAGGATGAATTCCGCCGATCAAATCAAATGTGAAATCCAAGAACGCTCCTTGGGAGAAGGATTCGATATCGTCGGTTTCGCGGACCCGGATATCGGACATCGGAGCGGCGAACGATTGGAGACATTCATTGAGCGTGGATATCACGGCGATATGGGGTGGCTAGAAACACACGCGGATCGACGTAAATCGCCGCGGAGTTTATGGCCGGAGGTCGAGACAGTCATCGTTCTCGGGGTCAATTACGGGCCCGATCATTTGCCACACGAGCGCTTGGACGAGCTAAAAGAAAATTCCCAAGGAAATATTTCTGTTTATGCGCGCAATGGTGATTATCACCACGTCATGAAAAAACGTCTGAAGCGGATTAGTCGATGGATGTGCGAGACCTTCGACTGCAACGTTAAGGTATTTGTCGATACCGCGCCGGTATTGGAAAAGCCGATCGCACAACGGGCCGGTATCGGTTGGCAGGGGAAGCATACCAACGTCGTCTCACGCGAATTCGGATCTTGGTTATTCTTGAGCGAGATTTATACGACCCTCAAACTACCTCCAGACACTTCAGAGCCTGATCGCTGCGGAACATGCCACAAATGCATCGATATTTGTCCAACGAACGCATTCACCGCTCCCTATCAATTGGATGCGCGAAAATGCATTTCGTACCTAACAATTGAACATAAGGGGCATATCGCACCGGAATTTCGTACCGCGATGGGGACACGGATATTTGGGTGCGATGACTGTTTGTCCGTCTGTCCGTGGAATAAATTTGCCCGAACGACCGTTGAACCCGAGTTTCTCCCTCGCAATAATCTAGAAGGACTCGCGATTTCGACCCTCCTTCGATTGGACGACGGGGAGTTTCGCCGGATGTTCAGTAAATCACCGGTAAAACGCACAGGAAGAGATCGCGTTATACGGAACACATTGATCGCGGCCGGTAACACAGGCGATCGCTCACTTGCGGGTGAAGTAACAATTCTTCTCGACGACCCTTCTCCCCTCGTCCGGGCGATGGCCGTATGGGCGCTGGCGCGGTTGACCGACGTATCGGAGTTCAACAACCTAAAAGAACGCCATCAATCTCGTGAGGCAGACGGGGACGTATTGGAAGAATGGCGGACAGCCGCCTTCTGACAGATTAGGCTATAAATATTTTTTGAGCGCCATCACGGCATTTAATCCGCCAAACGCAAAGGAGTTTGAAATGGCCGCATTAATCTCCATCTCCCGCGGCTCATTCGGAATGTAGTCGAGATCACATTCCGGATCGCGTTCGACGTAGTTCGCCGTCGGCGGTGCTATTCCGTCACGCATCCCCAAGACAACGGCCGCAAGCTCCAGAGCCCCGGCACCGCCCAACGCATGTCCGATCATCGATTTTGTCGAAGATATAGGCAGCTTCGATGCGTGATCACCAAATACCTGCTTAAGCGCCTTGGTTTCCGTCACATCGTTTGCTGCGGTGCCCGTCCCATGAGCGTTCACATAGTCAACGTCTTCGGGATTGAGCTTTGCATCCTTCAATGCACCGGCAATCGCTCGCGCTGCGCCGCCTACGTCCGGCAAAGTGATATCCATGGCGTCAGAGCTCAACCCGTGACCTGCGACTTCTGCATAAATCTTCGCGCCCCGCGCTTTCGCTTTCTCCAAGGATTCAAAAACAAAAACCGCCGCACCTTCCCCGAGAACCATGCCATGTCGCCCCTTGGAAAAAGGGCGACAGGTATCGCTAGCCATAACACGTAAAGCTTCCCAGCCTTTCATTGTACCAATAGTGATCGTCGCTTCAGCGCCGCCAGTCACCGCTGCATCGACCATTCCACTACGAACCATCAAATACGCTTGGCCCATCGCATGATTTGCGGAAGAACACGCACTGGCGACCGAAAAAGCCGGACCTCTGATCGCATGTTCCATCGTGATATGACTGGTCGCCGCATTGATCATCAAACGGGGCACCGTAAAGGGATGAACCCTCGTCTTCTTCTCGGCGTATATCGCCCAATAGCTCGCATCCAGCGTGGTTTGGCCACCAACACCCGATCCAATGATCGAGGCGGCCCGTTCACCGGCTTCACCTTCGAAAGAAATACCGGAATCAGCCACTGCTTCGCGCGACGCAACTAACCCGAATTGCGAAAAGCGATCCAGCATCCCAAGTTGCCGCTTTTCGAAATGCTCTTGCGGCTCGAAACCCGCGACCTCCGCTCCGATGCGAACCGTCAGTGTATCCGTCGGAATGGTTGTAATTTCGACGATGCTGGACTGCCCATTCTTCACCTTATCCCAGAAGTCCGCAGCATTGTGACCAGCAGCGGAGATCACCCCAAGACCGGTAATAACCACTCTATTCATACGAATACTCTTTAAAATGACGGAAATTTGCCGAGCGCAGTTCAGTCTGCCACGTCGCCACTTTCCTTAATCAAATTCTCGACGGCATTTACCACATCGCCAACCGTATCGAATTCCAAATCCTCGTCGTTGGCATTGAAAGGAACGTGAATATCGAATTTTTCTTCAATGGCAAATATAATTTCCACCACATCTAGCGATTCGATTTCAAGTTCCTCCAAACTAGCACCGCTGACGACCATTCCACGTTCGACCGCTGCCTTTTCGGCTATTATTTCGAAGATGTCGCTTTCCACGCTGGCCATTCATTCCCCCCGGATCGTCAAAATCAAATAAAAAGAAATATTTGGACGAACGATGCACGGCTTCGTTAGCTTTTTTTTCCGGGCGTTTCAATACCGGCGAACCGCTTTTTAAGCTTTAAGAGCTCACCCAACATCGGTTCTAGGCGTCGCAGCACCAAAACCTGCTTAATAAAATCCTTCTTCTTCATTGCCGGCGTTCCAAGATAGACTTCACGACCGGGCAGGTTCCCAGCGACACCCGCCCCCCCGCCGACTACCGCGTCATCCCCGATCTTCAAATGATCCGCAACACCGACTTGGCCCGCTAAAACGACTCTGTCACCGATTATCGTACTACCCGCAACACCGACTTGACCGCAAAGCATACAATTCTCGCCGATCTGAACGTTGTGACCGATCATCACAAGATCATCCAATTTCGTACCGCGACCAATCCGCGTCGCACTGATTGTTCCCCGATCGATCGAGGAACATGCGCCGATCTCCGTATCGTCGCCTAGGATCACCGTGCCAATCGAATTGATTCTGACAATTTCCGTGTTCGTGGCCTCTACTCGACCTGTCGCTTTGGCCGATTCGACACTGCCCGGTTCAGGTGTCACAAAACTGAAGCCATCCGCGCCGATACTGGCGTTCTGATGTACTATGACCCGCTTACCCAACACGACCCGCTCGCCAATTCGTGCTCCTGGATGAATGAGGCAATTTGTCCCTAAACGTGCATTTGCCCCGATCGTCGCCTGCGGCATGATGATCGAACCTGCTCCAATTTCGGCGCCCGGTCCGACATATACCAAAGCCCCTATGCTCACGTTCTCAGGGAGTGACACACCCGGTGCGATGACAGCGCTCGCATGGACACCGTCTTCGGAATAGACAGGAAGATCGAAAACCTGTGTGATGCCGGCCATCGCGTAGCGGGATCTACCTACCGTGACATACCCGTCAACGACACCCTCGGGAACGTCCACCCCTTCCCTTACGATTGCCGCCCTGGCCGGACTAGTCGCAAGGCAATCGACGAGCCCCGCATCCATCGCCAACGCAAGATCAAATTCGGTCTCGGCCTCGTTTGGATGCACCGCGCGTCCGACTTCCAAGTACGCATTGCCGACGAGCGAACCGCCCAAAGCTTCCGCAATCTGCTCAAGTTTCATTTAATGCGACGTATCCCAATTACCGGAGGTTTTGCCGCGTATAACACGCGAGGCGATCTGTGGCGAGAATGGAAGTCCGTATCAATCGAAAAGGGCGTCGATATCCGATTGCGACAATCCTTCGCGGGAGCATCATCCTTAACAGACAAATCAATAAAGGCCTCTGCGCCCCAAATGCCAATCATGGCCAAAATTCGATCCTGAATGTATCGGATTGTCTTGACGACCTTGTCGACCCGCTGTCCGGTGATATCCTGAAAACTGAATGCTTCCATAATATCCACAATTTCCTGGTCCGCCTCTTCCGTCAATGTGTATAAGCGCTTGTCTGAAGGACGGCGTGTTAGTATTTCATCCAGCAATTCCCCCACATGTTCGGTCGAACTCAGGATATCCGCGGTCGCGGTTTCGGTCGCGACGACAATCTCGTCAAATTCGCTGGAAGCCGTTTTAATCCGATCATCATTCGCCATCGGATGCTGGATCGCCGCTAACTCGGACTTCGTCTTACCAATCGAACGAACCATCTGGGCAATCTCTACCCGAACGTCTGCTTCTTCCTCTTCGTCTATCTCATAAACCACTTGTTAAGGTGCATTCGCTACATTGATGCCGCCATTTTTAAGATCGGCAATCTCTTGACGGAGCTCTTCAATAGCAATGAGAAACTCTGCATTGTCGACCGTCGAAGAATCGCCGCCGGAAGAAGCACCTGGAGCCTTCACCGCCATCGAAAATCCACGCCGTTTATTATACCGCTCAGCCGTAAAAACTTTTCCCCGCTTCAGACATCTATTCGCTTCCCAAGAATTTTCCGAAACGGCGCGAAAGCGCTAAAGCCTTCCAATGCATCTCTATTCCCAAAAATATTAATATTCCATTAGTATTGTCGGAAGGTAGAGTTTGCTGAATTTCTTTTTCGCCATCCACCGCTTCCAAATGGTCAGTGCTATTTTCTTTGTCGACGACAGGAAGGTATGCCTGAAATTCAGTGTAGGCACCGCTCTCACTCTTGACCAGAACAGTACCGCCTGTGGGTGATCTCACGAGCGAATTTAACATTCTATAATATTACAATAAAACCGTACCACCATCCACCATTATGGTTTGTCCGGTTACGAACTTGCTCGCGTCTCCCGCGAGATATATCACCGAACCTGCTAGGTCGGCGGTTTCCAAATTACGCTGCAAGGTCTGTCCACTCGCAATGACTTCCTTGGCCTTCTCCAACTTAGCGCCAAAGAATTCTTCCGTCCCCTCAGTCATCACAGCGGATGGTGCTATCGCGTTCACCCGGATCCAATCCTTACCCAACTCACGCGCCAAACTCCGCGTCAGCCCGATAACGGCGGCCTTCGAAACCGCGTAGTGCAACGCAAACGGCAATCCGTAGACCGCCGCCAACGATGAAATATTAATAATACTGCCGCCACCCGCTTGACGCATGCCGCCGACCACGGCCTTACAGCAATTCCACATGCCCGTAACATTTACCGCCATGCATTGGTCCCACTCATCCGGGTCCAGACTTTCGAATCGGCCGCCCTTCAACCCACCATAAAGCGCGGCATTGTTCACCAGCACGTCGATCCGGCCGAAGTTGTCCTCCGCCGCCTTCGCCGCCGCTTCGCATGAGGCCGCATCAGTCACGTCCAAAGTCACACCGACGGCGCGCCCGCCTGCACCTTCAACTGCGGCAACCGTCTCGCTACAATCCCGGACGTCGCCCACGACGATAGCAACGCCCTCCTCAGCCAAACGTTTCGCGTACTCCTTGCCAAGACCGCGCGCCGCGCCGGTGACAATGGCAACTTTACCTTCGAGATTTCCTGACATGCTGAGCTTCCTTCCTCAATTTCCTTAAAGCCGTGACGGTTGGCGTTCGCGAATGCGCCATTCGAAATAGTCGTCGCCGTAATCCATGCGTCGGAGTGTCTCCAGCACCAGAAAGCGGTTATGTGCGCTCAGCGCGCCTTCCCACAACCCATTCCAGGCTTCAAAAGCGCTACGCGGTATGTTTTTGTGCCCCCGCATCAGCCGCCATCCGTGCTGGCGCACGATAATGCCATCACTGTCTTCGATGATCTCGGTTTTGTCGTCTTGCGACGCTCCGACCGCCGCAAGGAATGCGGCGAACCCATTCGGAGACGTCTCCTCCACGCCGAAGGCATCTTTAATCCGGTCGAAATACTGCATTCCGATCAATTGCCCCGTCACACGTCCTAAATAACCAGCCTCCGCAGGACCGAAAAGAGCTGCGGATTCGGTCAAGATGGTCCGCGTATAATTCATGCTGTAGTTACGATGGGCCTTCAAGAGGCGTCCCTCGGGCCAGCTGTCGGCATCGACCCAAGGCGCCGCCTCGGAATCG
>JBMYRC010000066.1:0-21135 GCA_049601975.1 Alphaproteobacteria bacterium
AACCGATGACCTCTACAATGCCATTGTAGCGCTCTCCCAACTGAGCTACAGCCCCATAGGGTTTCCCGCGGATTTTTCCGCTGGAGCCCTTATATCCTCGACACGTGCGGGAAACTCAAGCGGAAATTTTAGCGTCCCACTGAAACCCCGCTAAATCACGTATTGTTTGAGCGGCGGGATGCCGTTGAAGCAGACGGCGGAATAGGACCACGTATAGGCCCCCGCACTTTGAATTTCGATTCTGTCGCCGACCTGGAGGTCCTTCGGCAATTGACAGGGCGTGCGCTCATAAAGCACGTCCAGCTCTTCGCAGGTCGGGCCGGCAAGGATGCTCGGCACCGTCGCGCCACCGTCGCGCGACGTGCGGATGCGGTATTTGATCGCTTCGCCGATGGTCTCCGGCAAGCCGCCGAACTTTCCAATATCGAGATAGACCCAACGCGAGGCCGAGCCGTTGTGCCGGTCCGCGACGAGCACAACTTCCGCCTGGATCACACCCGCATCGCCGACCAAACCGCGCCCCGGCTCCAAGATCATCGTCGGCTTTTGATTACCGAAATGCTTGTGCATGGACGCATTGATCGCTTCGCCGTAGCGCGCGACAGTCGGCACTTCACTGAGGTAGCGCGCAGGCAAACCGCCGCCGAGATTGATCAGCTCCAGCTCCACGCCCGCTTTCTCCAAAACCCGAAATAACTCCGCCGCCTCGGCGATGGCAACGTCCCATTGTTCGGGGTCGGTTTGCTGTGAGCCCACATGGAAGGAAATACCGTGCGGCTTGAGACCGAGCTGCTGAGCTCGCTTTAACAGACCTTCGGCAATATCGACCTCACAACCAAATTTCTTCGAAAGCGGCCAATCGGCCCCCTCACCCTTCGTGGTGAGACGGCAGAAGACCCTGCTTGCAGGTGCGGCACGGGCCAACTTTTCAAGCTCGCCGACGCTATCAAACGCAAAAAGGTCAAGGCCCGCACCGTGCGCCCGGGCGATATCGCGCTCTTTCTTAATCGTATGGCCGAAGGACAAACGGTTCGCGCCGACGCCGAGCCGCAAACAGGCATCCATCTCCGGCAGACTGGCGATATCGAAGCATGCCCCCTCATCTGCGAGCGCCTTGACGACCTCGTCCGCTGGATTGGCCTTAATCGCGTAATAAATATCAACGTTAGGCAGCGTCTCTCTCAGACGGCGATACCGATCCACCACCAAATCCAGGTCAAGCACCAGGAATGGCGTGTCACGACGCTTTTCCGCGAGGAAATTCGCAATCTTTTCGCTCATATCCGCACCGTCCGGTAAAAGGGCTTCATCCCTTC
Organism: Alphaproteobacteria bacterium; assembly: GCA_049601975.1. GTDB lineage: Bacteria > Pseudomonadota > Alphaproteobacteria > UBA8366 > UBA8366 > UBA6544. The sequence goes on from JBMYRC010000066.1 coordinate 1,317, forward strand.
GCCGTTCACCGGCTGATTACAGCCGGTTCGCGTCGTCTCGCGCCTAAAGTATCGAGCGCCGTTCCGCTAAACATATCCCAGCGGCGGCGCTCCAAATCAACCGTCGTCGCGCTCGGTCTCGACCGGCACGATTACATCGCTGACATCATCGTCGTCGTCGACAAGATCGCTGGTGTCTTCCGGCAAGGACTCATCATCACCGTCTAGCGCATCGACTTCTATATCGTCATCGGCGATATCCGGCACTTCCGCCACGACTGCCGCCGCCGCTACTGGCAGCGGCACGACCTTCGGTGCTTCCGCCGCGGCCCGGCTACGTCGTCCCCGCTGAGGAGTATCCGCCTGCAACACTGTCTCGCACTTCGGACAGGTCGGCGGCTCTTTCTGTAAATCGTAGTATTTCGCACCACAACTCTGGCACGTACGTTTCTTGCCCCATTCTGGCTTGGCCACGGGCGTTCTCCTTCGAGCGAACCGAGAAATTCAGGGCGGCCAATTGCCACGTCCGCAGGGGCGTGTCAAAAGCAAAGTTCGATAATTCGCATGGGTAAAGTCCGCAGAATCAATTCTGTCGCCTGCTGAAAGCTTGTGATAGAGACGAGCGCACGGCCGAATTGTGCCGTTTTGCCGTCCGAGGAAGGGTTTGTAGAGTGCGAAAAGGAACATCGAAACCGATTGCTGTCTTGCGCGGTGAAGCGTCGATCCCGGGTGATAAATCAATCTCTCACCGTGCCCTTATGTTGGGGGCGCTCGCGGTCGGCGAGACCTGCATAGAAGGTCTCTTGGAAGGCGAGGACGTGCTCCGCACTGCCGCCGCAATGCGCGCCATGGGCGCCAAGGTCGAACAGCTTGGCGCCGGGTCCTGGCGGGTCTCCGGTGTCGGTGTCGGCGGATTGGCGGAACCGGACGATTTACTGGACATGGGCAATGCGGGTACCGGCGCACGGCTGCTCATGGGGGTTTTGGCCGGCCACGACATGACGGCGTTCCTTACGGGTGACGCATCGCTGCGGTCACGACCGATGGCGCGGGTTGCGGATCCTCTCGGCGAAATGGGCGCGCGTATTCTTTCTCGTGACGGCGGCCGCTTGCCGCTTGCCGTTATCGGCGCGGCCGATCCCATGCCGATCGAATACCGGCTGCCGGTCCCATCCGCTCAGGTGAAATCAGCCATCCTGCTCGCGGGATTGAATGCGCCGGGAGAGACCAGCGTGATAGAGCCAGAACCCACCCGCGATCACACGGAGCGGATGATGCGGCATTTCGGCGCCACTGTCCGAATGCAACAGGAAGCAGCTGGCGCGCGGCGCGTCACTCTGGTCGGCCAACCCGAGTTGGAGGCCGCCGACATTATCGTCCCGCGCGACATCAGTTCCGCTGCGTTTCCCATTATCAGCGCTCTTATCGTCGCCGAGTCGGAAGTCGTCCTGCCGGGTATCGGGCTAAACCCGCACCGCAACGGCTTACTGGTAACACTGCGGGAAATGGGCGCCACCATCGACGAGACCAATCCGCGCGATATGGCGGGCGAGCCGGTGGCCGATCTGGTGATCCGGCACGGAAAATTAGACGGCGTGACGGTTCCCGCGGCACGTGCGCCGTCGATGATCGACGAGTATCCCGTGCTTGCAGTTGCCGCCGCATTTGCATCGGGTGAGACCCGGATGTGCGGCTTGAGCGAATTGCGGGTTAAGGAAAGCGACCGGTTGGTGGCAATTCTCGACGGTCTGATGACGAACGGCGTCGATGCCGCGATCGAGGGCGACGACCTGATCGTCACCGGAAACGGGACACCGCCAACAGGCGGCGGCACAGCGGAATCGCGGCACGATCACCGGATTGCTATGAGTTTTCTGGTCATGGGCATGGGCGCCACCCAACCCATTACAGTCGATGACACCTCGCCCATCGACACAAGTTTTCCGGGGTTTGCGGGTCTGATGAACGCCATGGGCGCAATGATCGAAGGAAAGAGTTGATGATCGTCGCCATCGACGGCCCGTCCGCATCGGGCAAGGGAACTCTCTCAAAACGCTTGGCAGCCCACTTAGGGTTTGCGCATTTGGATACGGGTAAGATTTACCGCGCCCTCGGCATGATGGTGGTGCGCGGCGGCGATGACCCCGCAGAAGAAAGCATCGCCTTGCAGGCGGCAAAATCACTTGAACCAGCGATCTTGGCCGATCCCGAACTCGTTGGCGACAGGGCCGCCGTCGCAGCTTCAAAGGTCGCCGCCATCACATCCGTACGCGACGTTCTTTTGCAATTTCAACGCGACTTCGCCGCAATGCCACCGGACGGCCTGAAAGGCGCTGTGTTGGACGGACGCGACATCGGCACCGTCGTCTGCCCAGAGGCGGAAGTTAAGCTCTACGTGACCGCCAGCGTTGATATACGCGCGGAACGCCGCCATAAAGAGTTGCTAGAGCGCGGCCAGAGCAGTATATATGCCCGCGTTTTGCAGGATATGAAGGAACGCGACGAACGGGATACTAGTAGGTCCGTCGCACCGCTGAAGCCCGCGGAAGATGCCTTTATCCTTGATACGTCCGACCTCGATGCCCATCAGGCATTTGCCGCCGCGTTGGCGGAAATTGAACGAACCGGACGCTGACGGACTGCCTAACAATCAAGAACGCCGGACGCTCTGAGCGATTCTCGCTGAGGTCTCCGACGTTGCGTTTTCACAAAAGACCGCCGGAGACAACCGGCTGGCCGGAAAAACAACATACTATGAAGGACCGAATCTAATATGTCTGAACAAGCTGTTGAAAAGGAGAGCTTTGCAGCCCTCCTCGAAGAATCGATGGGATCGAAGAACAATCTCGTCGGTCAAGTTATCGAAGGGCGCGTCATCTCCGTTGAGAATGACTTCGCGCTGATCGACGTGGGCCTCAAATCCGAAGGCCGCGTTCTCCTCAAAGAATTTGCCCCTCCCGGGCAAAAGGCCGAGTTGGCCGTCGGCGATACCGTCGAAGTCTTCCTCGAGCGGATGGAAAACAAGAATGGCGAAGCCGTTCTTTCGCGCGAGAAAGCCCGCCGCGAGGAAGCCTGGACCGAACTCGAGAAAGCGTTCGACAAGACCGAGCGTGTGAACGGCGTCATCTTCGGTCGCGTGAAAGGCGGCTTCACGGTCGACCTGCAGGGCGCGGTGGCGTTCCTGCCGGGTAGCCAGGTAGATATCCGTCCGGTCCGCGACGTGACCCCACTGATGGGCACGCCACAGCCGTTCCAAATCCTCAAGATGGATCGCTCGCGTGGCAATATCGTCGTTTCGCGCCGCGCCGTGCTCGAGGAAAGCCGCGCCGAACAGCGCACCGAGCTGATCGCCGGCCTCAAGGAAGGCCAAGTACTCAACGGTGTGGTCAAGAACATCACCGATTACGGCGCGTTTATTGACCTCGGTGGGGTCGACGGATTGCTGCACGTCACGGATATCGCATGGCGCCGCATCAATCATCCGTCGGAAGCCTTGCAGATCGGCCAAAGTATCGACGTGCAAGTCATCCGCTTTAATCGCGAGACTCAGCGCATCAGCCTTGGCATGAAGCAGCTCGAAGCCGATCCGTGGGAAGGTGTCGAAGCGAAATATCCTGTCGACGTCCGCTTCACGGGCCGCGTCACCAACATCACCGATTACGGCGCCTTCGTGGAGCTGGAGCCCGGTGTCGAAGGTTTAGTGCACGTCTCCGAGATGAGCTGGACCAAGAAAAACGTCCACCCTGGCAAGATTGTCTCGACCAGCCAGGAAGTCGAAGTGCAGGTTCTCGATACCGATCCGCAAAAACGCCGGATCAGCCTCGGTCTCAAGCAGACCATGACGAACCCGTGGGATGCGTTCCTGGGGCAGCATCCACTCGGCTCCGAGATGGAAGGCGAGGTCAAGAACATCACCGAATTTGGACTGTTTGTTGGTCTACCAGGCGAAATCGACGGCATGGTCCACATGTCCGATCTCGATTGGGAGAAAGCCGGCGAGGAAGCCATCGAAGCCTACAACAAGGGTGACATGGTCAAGGTCAAGGTGCTCGATATCGATGTCGACAAAGAGCGCATCAGCCTCGGCGTGAAACAGCTAACCAGCGATCCTTTCGAATCCGAGATGTCGAACGTCACCCGCGGCGTGGTTGTCACGTGCACGGTTTCGGAAATCACGACTGGTGGTATCGAAGTCACGATCTCCGATGGCGTCAAAGGCTTCATTCGTAAGTCTGACCTGTCGCGCGATCGCTCCGAGCAACGCCCAGACCGGTTTGCGGTCGGTGAAAAGGTCGATGCGAAAGTCACATCAATCGACAAATCAACCCGTAAGATCAGCCTGTCGATCAAGGCGCGCGAAGTAGAGGAAGAGAAGAAGGCGATGGCCGATTACGGCAGCTCCGACGCGGGCGCATCGCTGGGCGATATCCTCGGTGCGGCTTTGCGGTCGAAACAGCAGGAAGCCGGTGATCAAGACGCCGACGACCAGGAAGACAGCGCGGAAGCGGCGGATGAAGACTCCGACGATGCCGCGCAAGAGAAAAGCACGCCGGACGCGTAGTACCGATGCGGCATTTTCCAAAAGTGTCCTGAAGGGCGGCGCCATGCGTCGCCCTTCGCTCTTGGATGTTCAGGAAACCAACTTCAAAAGCCTTTCTTTCTAGTGGGTTACCGCTTGACGGACCTCTCTACCTCTGGCACGATTTAACAATTCTGCAGTTTTACAGAACAAAAGCGGCCCATATGAAGGTCGTGTTTAGGCTGCAGGTCTCAGTGGGAAGAAAAGCCGGGGTGGCGAGTATGACCAAGTCACAATTGATCCAACGTATTGCCGAGCTCAATCCACATTTGTATCAGCGCGATGTCGAGCGAATCGTCTCTGCGGTATTCGAAGAAATCACGACAGCCTTGGAACAAGGCGACAGAGTAGAGTTGCGCGGGTTCGGCGCATTCTCCGTAAAATACCGCGATGCTCGGACTGGTCGGAATCCGCGAACGGGCGCGACGGTGAGTGTCGACCGCAAGGTGGTACCGTTCTTTAAAACTGGAAAGCAACTCCGCGACCTGATCAACGAAAAGGCGACTTGAGCCTCAAAACTCAAATGAAATATCTTTATTGGTTCGTCGCAGCACCCTTGATGATCCTCGCGGTATTATTCGCGATCTCCAATAGGGGGCCTGTCGAACTGGAACTGGTACCGCTACCAGGTTCGGTCACGGTACCGGTATTCGTTTTGGCCTTGGGCGTCCTCGCCGTCGGATTTTTCAGTGGTGGGTTTATTTCCTGGATCAACGCTGGCAAGATACGGAGCCGAGCGCGCATCGCGGAACGGAAAGCGCGGGGCGAAGAGCGCGAGATTGCCGACCTCAAACACAAACTCAAGCAAGCCGAAACGGCCAAATCATCTCCTGCGGAGCCGCGCGCACTGATTGCCGCGGACCCGAAGTAGCGCCCCCAGACATGTGGGACCATAGCCACCTCCGCAACTGGTTGGTCGCGGAGACTTTGCCTCTCTGGGCGGACAAAGGGCGGGATCGCCGGTATGGCGGCTTTCACGAAAAACTCGATTTTCGCCAAACACCGATAAGAGACGATGGCAAACGAATCATGGTGCAAGCGAGGCAATGCTTCGTCTTTGCCCTTTTCGCGGGCGAACTACCGGATGCGCCGAACGCCGCTGCATCCGGTTTCGATTTCATGCTGGTACAAGGCGCTCATCCAGAAGGTGGTTGGCGTCACCGCGTCGCCCAAGACGGATCGCCTCAAGACAACAGCCGGGATTTATACGACCAAGCCTTTGCATTATTTGCCGCCGCATGGATGCACGCGGTCTTTGGTCGAGAAGATGCGTTGTCCGCCGCAAGCGCGACGCTGGATTATCTCGATGCGGAACGGGCACACCCGTCCGGCGGATACTCGGAGAACATTTTAGCGGGCGGCGCTCTCGCGCCGGGACCACGGCGGCAGAACCCGCACATGCATTTATTCGAAGCTATCTTAGTGCTCTTCGATGCAACAGGCGATGATGCCTACCTAGAGCGCGCCAAAGTGCTATTCGACTTGGCGCGATCGAAGTTTATTGTCGACGGCACCTTGCGCGAATACTTCACTGACGAGCTCGATCCGGTACCAGGTACGATGGGCACAATTGTCGAGCCGGGGCATCATATGGAATGGGTCTGGCTGCTCCATCGCTATGCGGCCCTGACGGATGATCGCCGGGCTATTGAAACCGCCGCCAGGTTATATACTTTCGCGCTCGACCATGGATATGACGCGACCAGCGGCGGCCTCTTGGACGAAATAACCTCTACCGGCGCCGTCCATCAAGACAGCCGGCGCCTGTGGCCGCAAACGGAGGCCTTGAAGGGGCATCTGGCCCGGTTGGAGCACGCGGACGATAGTACGGCCGCGGCACGGATCGACGCGGGGTTGGACTCGCTTTTGCGCCACCATCTTGTCGGCGGCGGCAACTGGAATGAACACATTCGAGCCGACGGGACGAATTTTTACGGATCACTCCCCGCCTCGTCGCTCTATCATTTGAGTTTTGTGGTTGCCGAACTCGACCGCGTGAGTCAAAACCGACGCTAACCCGCTATACAGAGAGCCGATCGATCATGAATCCATCCGAGCGCATATTCGTCGCCCTTGATATGACAGACGCAGCGGAAGCACGCGCCTTGGCGCGGCGGCTCTCCGGCCAAGTCGGCGGCTTTAAGCTCGGGCTTGAGTTCTTTGCCGCCAACGGACCAGATGCCGTTCGGGCAATTGTCGAGATGGGTGTGAATGTTTTCCTCGACCTGAAGTTCCACGACATTCCGAATACCGTAGCTGGCGCGGTGCGAGCGGCCAGTGGGACCGGCGCTTCGATACTCAACGTGCATGCGTCCGGTGGCGGCGCAATGATGCGCGCGGCAGCGAACGCAGGGGCAGAGGGGGCAGACCTTCACGGTGTAGCCAAACCCATCATCGCTGCGGTCACCGTCCTCACCAGCATGAATGAGAATGATCTCGTCACGGTGGGGCAGAAGACCCCGCCCCGCGATCAGGTGATACGCTTGGCCCGCCTCACCAAGGATTCCGGGCTAGATGGCGTCGTCTGTTCACCGGAAGAATCCGGCGACGTCCACGCAGCGTGCGGCGACGATTTCTTGCGGATTGTGCCCGGCATTCGCCCCTCTTGGTCGGCGACCAATGACCAGAAGCGTTTCACGACGCCGAAACAGGCCTTGGCCGACGGTGCCACTCATTTGGTGATCGGTCGCCCCATCACACAGGCCGACGATCCCGTTGAAGCCGTCTTTCGGATTGTCGGGGAGTTGGAGGCAGAATGAGGATCACCGCCAAAATCTGCGGAATCAACGATCTGGAAGCGATGCGCGGAGCAATTTCCGGCGGCGCCAGCCATGTCGGCTTCGTCTTTTATCCGCCAAGCCCACGGTCGGTAAATCCGGGAGAAGCCATGGGGCTCGCCTCAGTTGTGCCGGAGCGCGTGCAAAAGGTTGGTCTGTTCGTCGACCCGGAAAACGATCAGATCGACAAGACCCTCTTCGTCGTCAAACTGGATATCCTGCAATTACATGGCAGCGAGACACCGGAACGGGTTGCCGATCTAAAAACGCGGACGGGCAAAAAAGTGATGAAAGTCATCAAGATTTCTGATCCGGGAGATTTGGCGGCTGCCGAACCCTATATCCGGGTCGCCGATGCGTTGATGTTCGACGCCAAACCACCAAAGGACATGAAAGGCGCCTTGCCGGGTGGCAACGCAGTCAGTTTCGATTGGCGCATCCTTTCAGGCCACAAATGGCCGCTACCATGGATGCTGGCTGGCGGATTGACCGCGGAGAACGTCGCCGAGGCGGTAGAATTATCCGCGGCACCCATCGTCGACACCTCCTCAGGCGTCGAGGATGTGCCAGGCCGCAAGAACCCTGAGAAAATCGCGAATTTCTTGCGTGCGGTGTCCGAGATTTGATGAAGATTGAGCCGGTCTGTGGACTTGCCGCCCAGCGTGGTCTATGACCGCTTTCTGATTTGAACGATACTAGGAAAGCGGCACCCCATGACCGCGGAACAACAACTGAATACATTTCGCAGCGGACCCGACGACGACGGCCATTTCGGTATTTTCGGCGGTCGCTATGTCGCCGAAACGCTGATGCCGCTCATCCTCGACGTCGAGCACGCTTATGACGCAGCGCAGGCCGATCCCTCTTATCAAGCGGAGATGGATCGGTATCTGAAGCATTACGTCGGTCGACCAAGCCCGCTCTATCTGGCGGAACGTCTTACGGAGCATTTCGGCGGCGCGAAGATTTACTTCAAGCGCGACGAGCTGAACCATACGGGCGCTCACAAGATCAACAATACGATCGGGCAAATCTTGCTGGCCAAGCGCATGGGAAAGAAGCGCATCATCGCGGAGACCGGTGCCGGACAGCATGGGGTTGCAACCGCGACGGTCTGCGCGCTCTTCGACCTGCCCTGCGTGGTCTATATGGGATCGAAGGATATCGAGCGGCAGAAACCGAACGTGTTTCGCATGAAACTGTTAGGGGCGGAAGTCATTCCGGTCGAAAGCGGCTCGAAATCCCTGAAGGATGCCATGAACGAGGCATTGCGCGATTGGGTCGCCAATGTCGAGGACACGTTCTACATAATCGGTACGGCAGCGGGCCCTCACCCCTATCCGGCAATGGTACGTAATTTCCAGTCGGTTATCGGCAACGAGGTCCGCGAGCAAATGCAGGAAGCGGAGGGTCGATTGCCGGACACGCTCGTCGCCTGTATCGGCGGCGGCTCGAACGCCATTGGTCTGTTTCATCCCTTCCTCGACGACGCTTCGGTGCGGATGTTCGGGGTCGAGGCGGCGGGTAAGGGACTCGATACGAACGAACACGCCGCATCGCTGACCGGCGGTGCGCCGGGCGTGTTGCACGGCAACCGCACGTATTTGTTGATGGATGACGACGGACAAATCGAGGATGCGCATTCGATCTCGGCTGGCCTCGATTATCCGGGCATCGGACCGGAACATTCCTGGCTGAAGGAAATTGAGCGGGTCGAATATGTTTCTGCGACCGATACCGAAGCCTTAGATGCGTTTCAGATGTGTTCGCGCTTCGAAGGCATCATCCCTGCGTTGGAGCCCGCGCACGCCATGGCGTTCGTCGGTCGGATCGCAGGCGATCTGCCGAAGGACCATATCATCTGCATGAACATGTGCGGGCGAGGCGATAAGGATATCTTCACCGTCGCTGAAGCCTTGGGACAAGAAATATGAACGGTGATGGACGAATCGAGCGGCGATTCGCCGCCCTGAAAGCGGAAGGCCGGGGAGGCTTGGTAACCTTCTTGACCGCCGGTGACCCGGATCTGGAAACATCGCGCAAAATCGTTTTGGGATTGCCCGCCGCCGGCGCCGATTTGATCGAACTCGGCATGCCGTTTTCCGATCCGATGGCGGACGGTCCGGCAATCCAGGCCTCATCGCTGCGCGCATTAAAGAACGGGGCTACCTTAGCTAAGACACTGGATCTCGTTCGTAGCTTCCGAAAACAGGATGACGATACACCGATTATCCTGATGGGTTATTACAATCCGATCTACATATACGGGGTCGAAGCCTTCCTAAGTGACGCCAAAGCCGCAGGCGTTGACGGATTGATCATCGTCGATCTGCCACCAGAGGAAGATTCCGAGCTTTGCATCCCGGCGATTGACGCTGATATCCGCTGGATTCGCCTGGCCACGCCTACAAGCGATGCGCAGCGCCTGCCGAAAGTACTGAACAATGCCAGCGGCTTCGTTTACTATGTCTCGATTATTGGCATCACGGGGACGGTGTCCGTGCCTGAAGAAGCAACGCGCAATGCAGTCGACTATTTGAAAACCCACACCGATCTTCCGGTGGCGGTAGGGTTTGGAATCAAGACACCGGAGATGGCAGCAACCATCGCTCGGACCGCCGACGCAGCGGTAGTTGGTTCCGCCATCGTCGAGCGTATCGTGGCGGGATTGGACGATGAAGGTCGTGCGCAACCGGGTATGGTCGGGAACCTTTTGGAGTTCGTCAGCGCACTTGCCGCCGGAGTGCGCGGGAAATGAGTTGGCTCACGAATTTCGTACGGCCGAAGATCCGAGCTCTAGTTAAGCGTAAGGATGTCCCGGACAATCTGTGGACGAAGTGCCCAAGCTGCGACCAAATGATCTTCCATCGCGACTTGGAAGCGAATCTACACGTATGCCAGAACTGCGGTCATCACATGCGGATACCGCTAACGGAACGCCTGAAGATGCTATTCGACGATAGCGAATACACGTCGATCGATTTACCGAGCGTGCTCACCGATCCGCTTAAGTTCCGCGACGATAAGAAATACACTGACCGCCTAAAGGAAGCCCGCAATAAGACCGGCGCGCAAGACGCCGTCATTGTCGCGCTCGGCAAACTGGACAGCGTCGATGTTGTGATCGCGGGTCTGAACTTCTCGTTCATGGGCGGCTCAATGGGTGTCGCCGTGGGCGAAGCGTTGGTGCGAGCAGCGGAAGTCGCGGTCGAACGTCACACACCGCTGATCGCCATTACAGCATCGGGCGGTGCTCGGATGCAGGAAGGGGCGCTATCGCTGATGCAAATGCCCCGCACGGTCATCGCCGTGCAGATGGTGAAGGAAGCGGGTCTCCCCTATATCGTGTTGTTGACCGATCCCACGACCGGCGGCGTCTCCGCCAGTTTCGCGATGCTTGGTGATGTTCACATCACGGAACCGGGGGCGATGATCGGTTTCGCCGGTGCCCGGGTCATCGCGCAAACCGTACGTGAGACTCTGCCGGATAATTTCCAGACTGCCGAGTATCTGTTGGAAAACGGCATGGTCGACATCGTGGCGAAGCGACCCGAACTGCGCGAGATCTTGGGCCGAGTCGTGCGCTTACTGCGCCATCCCCGACCGGAAGCAAAGGAAGCAGAGCTGCTTCCTGCACCTAGCGCTTAATATCATTCATGGCGAGGAGCGACGCCATTTTGGAGCGTCTGCTGCGGCTCCACCCGAAAAAAATCGACCTGTCCTTGGCCCGAGTCTTGAAACTGTTGGAACGCCTCGGCAATCCGCACGAAAAACTACCGCCGGTCGTTCATGTCGCGGGCACAAACGGCAAAGGTTCGACTATCGCCTTTCTGCGCTCGATGCTGGAGGCGGCCGGCTACCGAACGCATGTCTATACTTCGCCGCATCTCGTTCGGTTCAACGAGCGCATTCGATTGGCAGGTAGCTTGATTGAGGAAGACGCGCTATCCGATCTGCTTGAAGTTTGCGAGTCCGCGAACCAGGGTGAGCAGATCACTTATTTCGAGATCACCACGGCCGCGGCCTTCAAGGCCTTCGCTGAGACGCCCGCCGATATTGTATTGCTTGAATGCGGGCTTGGCGGGCGCTACGACGCGACCACCGTGATCGACCGACCGGCGCTGACAGCGATTACCCCGATCTCGATGGATCACATGCAATTTCTTGGAAATACATTAGCACAGATCGCCGGTGAGAAAGCAGCAATCCAAAAACGCGGCGTGACGACCATCGTGGGCCCGCAAACGGCGATCGCAGCCGAAGTGATTGAAGGCGCGGCCAAGGTACGAGGCGCCTCGGTCTATCGTGCGGGCGCGGAATGGCATAGCACTCGGGAAGACAACGCGCTGATATTCGAAAACGCCCAAACCCGCCGCCGCTTCCCGTTACCGGCACTTCCAGGACCGCACCAAATCGAAAATGCGGGTCTGGCCATCGCCGGTCTTGGAAATCTCGACGAATTTAAGGTTGACGACGCAGCGATTTCACGAGGCCTGCGGACGGTCGAATGGCCGGCGCGGGTCCAACATCTCGCCACCGGTAAACTTGTCGACCTTCTGCCGCCAGGTTGGGAATTGTGGCTCGATGGCGGACACAATGCCGCTGCGGGCGAGATGCTTTCCGCCGTTGCAGCGGAATGGACAGATGGAGACTTGCATTTGGTATTCGGTATGTTGAATAGCAAGGAACCAACGGACTTCTTACGTCCATTGGCGGCCCGCGCAATTGGATTGCACGGGGTGGCGATTCCCAACGAGGAGGCCAGCCTTTCGGCATCTGAAGCCACTAAAGCCGGTCATGCGGTAGGATTATCCGCCGCGCCGGCGGCGGGCTTCGCCACAGCGATCGAGACCATCGTCCAACAGAACTCCGCTCCCGGCCGCATCCTAATCTGCGGCTCGCTTTACCTCGCAGGCCAGGTGCTGGCCGAGAACAGTTAAGCTCCTAAAGCGTATCTTCGTTGCCCAGAATGACCGTGCACTGGCTCGACAACACGCCGCCGTTGCCGTGCGCTAGGGTCAGGTTGACGCCGTCTTGTTGGCGATCGCCGCAAACGCCTTGAATTTGCCGGGCGGCTTCGATTATGACCAGCAAGCCGTACATGCCGGGGTGGCAATAAGAGAGCCCACCGCCGGACGTATTGACTGCAAGCTCTCCGCCGGGTGCGATCCGGCCGCCTTCGACAAACGCGCCGCCTTCGCCCTTTTGGCAATAGCCCAGATCTTCCAGGAACAGGATGACGTTGATCGTGAAAGCGTCATAGAGCGCCAAGACATCGATTTCAGCAGGTTTGACGCCCGCCCGCTCGAAAGCGATGGGACCGGAAATCGCGGTGCCGGTGGTCGTCAGGTCCGGCATCTGGCTGATCATCGCGTGGGTGATCGCCTCGCCCGTGCCAAGGATGTAGGCCGGCTTCTGCTTCAAGTCCTTGGCGCGCTCGGGTGTGGTCAAGACGATGGCACCACCGCCATCGGTTACCAAACAGCAATCCCGAACCGTGAACGGATGGCTAACCATGCGCGCACCCAACACGTCTTCCACACTCAAATCGTCGGTCATGAAGGATTTTGGATTGAGCTGTGCCCATTTCCGCGCTGCGACCGCCACTTCGGCGATTTGTTCCCGCGTGGTGCCGAACTCATGCATATGGCGGGCCGCGGCCATGGCGTAGGCGCTTGGCGGCATCATCGGATTGTAGGGATCTTCGTAGGGATTGGGCTCGCGCGACGATGCGGTGGCGCGGCCGACCGTACGTTGCGTGCTGCCGTAGGCCACCAGGACGGTTTCGCACAGGCCCGCCTCAATGGCCGCTTGCGCGTGGGTGAGGTGCGCCATAAACGACGAACCGCCAACCTGTGTCGAATCGAATACTTTCGGATTTACACCAAGATATTCGCATAACGACAGGGCGGCCATTCGCGATTGGCTCGCCGCCACCATAATGCCGTCGACATCCTTCAAGGAGAGACCGCAATCGTCGAGCGCTCGGACCGTGCCCTGCGCCATCAAATCAATAGGCGACATATCGGGCGCGACAGCGCCGAGATCAGATTCAGCGGTTCCTACAATGGCCGCATTTCCACGAATTTTGCTCATTACGCGCCCTCCGCCAGGTCAAATACAGGATAAGGGGCTTCGTCATCACTGCCGGGAATCATGCGGACCTTCACCCGCATGCCGATCTTCACCTCGAGCGGGTCGATGCCTTCGACCCGACTCATCATGCGAAAGCCTTCGTCCAAATCGATCAATGAAACATCGTAGGGATCGGCGCCGCGCGGAAACAAGGTCGTGGTCGAATAGACCGTGCCCAGGCCTTCGCTGACCTTCCAATCGATATCGGTGCTGCCGGTACCCGGCGCGGTCAGTCGGGGATAGAAAAACGCTTTCCCGCCGGAGACCTGATAGGCGAGATCGCCTCGGTCGCAATGCTCGCGAAAGATCGCAAGTGGTGATTTTTCCGCTGGCTCGGACATATCGACTCCCTTCATCTTGATCACACCCCACGAATGGCTGCGAGAACCGATCTATGGCGATCATCGGTTCGCGCAAGCAGTGTGCGGCTATTCGCTATAGAAGTTCTAATTCGACACCATAAAGGTTCTCATTTGACCCAATTTGACCGCTCGTCTAGTGCTGGTGCCAGCAAGCAAGTAAACGCCGATCCTCATCAGTGTCCGTAACTGAATTGGAGTTAAGAAAATGTCACTAGCTGAAAAGCTGGATGAGATTCGCGCCGCCGGTGCGAAACGCATTCCAGAAGATAAACGGGTCATCATGGGGGCCGCGAACAAGGAGTTGTTCGAGTCCATCATCATGGACGGCGTGGTCAAGGTGGGCGACCGCCTACCGGGATTTGCGCTGCCCAACGCGTTCAACGAAACCATCGAATCATCCGAACTGCTCGCCGCCGGGCCCGTCGTCTTGACGGTGTTCCGCGGCGTTTGGTGACCCTACTGTAATGCAGAGCTGTATGCTTTGCAGTCAGTCAACGACCAAATCGAAGCTCTCGGCGCCACTGTCGTGGCCCTCACGCCGCAATCTCCGGAGAAGAATCAAGCGATGATCGACAAGAACGATCTCTCGTTCGATCTCCTCCACGATATCGGCAATGACTACGCCAACCAGCTGGGCCTGCGGTTTACCGTGCCGGTCCCGGTGCAAGGAGTGTACTCGGAATTCGGAATCGATCTACCCGGGCATAACGGTGACAGCAGCTGGTCGCTGCCGATGCCGGGACGGTTCGTGATCGACCAAGGCGGGATAATCCGCTCAGTCGATGTCCATCCGGACTACACGCGCCGTCCGGAGGCGGAGAAAACGATCGAGGATCTGAAAGCTCTCTAAGTCACGTGCCCGTGACGAAGTCGCAAGAGGCGGTCCTTATTAATGGGACCGCCTTTTCTTTGCCTCCGGCACATCCAACCCCATGAGCTTGAGGGAATCGCGACCGAGGCGGCGGAGCATGTCCGGATCGTCATTCGCCTTGGCGATGACCATCAGACCTTCCATCTGCGCGAGAATGGCGCAGGCGATATCCGTGGCGTCTAGATTGTCCGGCAGTTCGCCGCGTTTCATCGCGGCATGGATCGCCGTCTCGAACATACCGGCGATCAGGCTCAGCGCTTTGGCGACGCGCTCGCGCACCACGCTGTCACGGGTCGACAATTCGACCGCGAAATTTCCGAAACGACATCCGACCACATGGCCCGTCTTGTCGCGGTTCGCGGCGAGACCATTGGCCAGAAATTCCGCGTAGTTCAGGAATTTCTCAACCACCGTGTCGTCGTTATTAAAAATTGGATCGAACAGCCGTTCGCAATTGCGCTCCCAAGCGCGGTCGAGCATCGCCAGAGCCAAGTCGCGCTTCGACGGCCACCAATGATAGAAGCTACCTTTACGCGCATCCGCCGCCGCACACAGATCAGCAACGCTGACCGCTTCATAGCCGCGCTCGTACATCAACGCGTCGGCGGCATCGAGCAAACGCTCTCTGGAATTCTGTGTCTCCAACATAGGGGAAAAATTAGTCCGAGATGCGTACAAGGGCAACGCCCCTTAACACAACCAAGCCGTTTGCACCGCTCGCCGAAATCCCCCAACATACCGACATGAGCCTCTATTACGTCCAAAAATTTCTCTATCAACTCAACCGGGACCCTGATGTTCGCCGGAGATATGATAATGATTTCAATGGCCTGATAGAAGCATACGATTTGACAGAAGAAGAAACTGCCGCGATCCGAAAACCCAATTTGGGCTTTCTCTACGTCCTGGGTGTGAACGGTCAAATTCTCGTGCACTACGCCGCCCTGCGGGGCATCGCGTGGCCCGAATACATCGAAGCGCTCCGCGGCGGGTTGCAAATTTACGGTGCCGTACGCGACGGCGTATATGCTGAGACCGGCTACGAAGGGGTCGAAAGCCACACCGCGGCCGTCCTCGCGCGGCGCGAGCTCCATCGGGAGGAGCCCTAATATGACTCTCGTCTTTGCCGGATTGTGCGGACACGGCCCGGGGTTTACGGGCCGCGCCGAGATGGCAGACCGCGACCAATTGGCGCACATGCACAACGCCTTTGCAGAAATGCGCCGACGCCTTGAAGCATCCCGTCCGGATGCTTTATTGGTCGTGGCCGCTGAACATTTTGCTAATTTCTTCATGGATAACATGCCCGCCTTCGCCATCGGCATGGCGGACTACTATGACGGGCCAATAGAAGACCCCGACTGGCTCGGCATCGATCCCGTGCGTATTCCCGGTGACAAGGCGCTATCGCGCCGCCTGATCACCTCCGTAATGCAAGACGTCGATGTCGCCTATGGCGAGGAATGGAAATTCGATCACGGCATATCGGTGCCGCTGCATTTTCTTACACCCGAATACGACCTGCCGATCATTCCCATCAACATCAACTGTCAGGGGCCGCCGCTGCCGCCCTTACACCGGTGCTGGACCTTCGGCGAGGCATTGCGTGGCGCCATCGACGCGGCGCCGGAACGCATTGCCATCATTGGCACCGGTGGGATCTCCCATTGGCCCGCAACACCAGATTCGGGGAAGATCAACGAGGACTGGGACCGCGCTTTCCTGGACCGTGTCCTGCACCATGACCGCGACGCCCTGCTCGCCTATTCCGATGCCGATGTGTATCGCGACGCCGGACAAGGCGGATTCGAAATGCGCACCTATATCGCGCTGTCCGCCGCGACACAGGATTGCGCCGGTGATTTACTATTGTATGAACCCATTCCCATCTTCGCGGTCGGCGTGACCGTCGCGACCATGACGATACCGGAACAGAGGAGAGCCGCAGAATGAAACCGGAAGAAATGATCGCGGGGAAAAAACGGCCGTTCACGGGACAGGAATATTTAGATTCTCTGAAGGACGGGCGAGAGGTTTATATCTACGGTGAGCGCGTCGAGGACGTGACCACTCATCCTGCTTTCCGCAATTCAGCGCGAACCATGGCGAAGCTCTACGACGCGCTGCACGATCCGGCTCAGCAATCGGTCTTGACCTGCGAGACCGATACCGGGTCCGGCGGCTACACCCATAAATTTTTCCGCGTTGCGCGCTCAACGGAAGACCTAATTGGCCAGCGCGACGCCATCGCCGCTTGGTCACGCATGTCCTACGGATGGATGGGCCGCACACCGGATTACAAGGCGTCGCTGATGAACACGCTGGGTGCCAATGCCCCGTTTTGGGGCGACTACGCGGACAATGCCAAGACTTGGTACAAGCGCGTACAGGAAAGCGTGTGCTTCATGAATCACGCCATCGTCAATCCGCCGGTCGACCGCAACAAGGCGGCGGACGATGCAAAAGATGTCTTCATCACCATCGACAAGGAGACCGACGCCGGCATCCACGTCTCGGGCGCCAAGGTGGTCGCGACGTCGGCCGCACTCACCCATTACAACTTTCTCGGCCAGAATATGTCAGCGGAGATCACCGATGACGACCTGGCCGTCATGTTCATCGCACCGATGGACGCGCCCGGCGTGAAACTATTCTGCCGCGCGTCCTATGAAATGCAGGCCGCCAAAATGGGCACGCCCTTCGACTACCCGCTCTCGTCCCGCTTCGACGAGAATGACGCCATCTTCGTCTTCGACGACGTCTTCATCCCGTGGGAGGACGTGCTGGTCCACCGCGACATCAAGATGCTGATGAAGTTCTATCCAGAATCAGGCTTCTTCAATAATTTCACTTTCCAGGGTTGCACGCGGCTCGCCGTCAAACTCGATTTCATCTCAGGCCTACTATACAAAGCCCTGCGCTCGACCGGCACCGACGAGTTTCGCGGCGTGCAGACGCAACTCGGTGAAGTCATCGCATGGCGCAATCTGTTCTGGGCGATCTCCGACGCCATGGCACATAACTGCCAGCCCTGGGTCGACGGCGCGGTTCTGCCGAACGCTCAGTCCGGCACCGCCTACCGGGTCTTCGCGACCGAAGCCTATCCGCGGGTAAAGGAGATCATCATGCAGATCGTTGCCAGCGGGTTGATCTATCTCCCGTCCTCGGCGCTAGATTTCAAGAATCCCAACATCGACAAATATCTGAAGCAATATGTGCGCGGCTCGAACGGGATCGAATACAAGGAGCGGATCAAGATCATGAAACTACTCTGGGACGCGGTAGGCTCGGAATTCGGCGGTCGGCACGAGCTTTACGAGCGCAACTACGCAGGCAGCAATGAGATGGTCCGCTTCCAAACCTTCTTCAACGCACGCGGCTCTGGTGCGCTCGATCAAATGGTGGGACTCGCCGAGCAATGCATGGCGGAGTACGACGAGGACGGCTGGGTCGGCGAGGATTATTTCAATCCAGGCGATGTGAGCGGGATTGGCTACCCGAAAGGGTAGCCCCCTCACCCTCTAGCGGTGAGGGGTTCTACAAAAAACTACTCGGCCGGGCCCGGATTAACCGGCCTTACCTCAACGAAATTGGTGTTGTAGGTCGTCGCCCCGCAACGGGCCGTCGTATCAACGGTGACCGCGTTGGCGCAACCTTCACGGTCGATGCCGTCGGCGTCCGGAGCATACCAACGGCCTTCCTTCAAGGAGACGCAACCGCGCGCGATATCCTCGGTCACGCGCACCGGCAGGATGGAAGAGCCGGACGCACTCATCACCTTCACCGCTTGGCCGTCCTGAATACCGCGCGTATTGGCATCCACCGGGTGCATCCATATATCGTCCGGATCGACCCGGTTCAGCTTTTCCTGATTGCCGTGAATTGAGTGCGTCCGCGCTCGAGACTTCGAGCTCAACATGCTGAGCGGGAAAGTCTCGCTGGTCTCGATATGCGGAACCCATTTCGGAATAGCGGAAATCTCGCCAAGCCCGAACGGATCGGGGTTTTCGCCAAGGCCGGTCGAGTAGATTTCGATCTTGCCGGACGGCGTCGTGAATTTGTGGTTTTCCGGATCCCGAATTTTCTCAGCGAAGGCAACCGCGTCCTTCGGTACTGGGAAGCGGGCCACACCCTCTTCCATGAACTTGTCGAAATCGTCGACCGTGTCTTCAGTGAATTCGCGCAACCATTCAAGTTCGGATTTGTCGTTAAAGCCCTCGATCCCGACGCGTTCGGCCAAGTCGGCCAAAATATCCATGTCGTTACGGCATTCATACATTGGCTGGATCGCCTGCTTCATGAAGATCGCGTAATGCCCAGCTCCCGCCCATGGGGTGTGAACGTCGTTACGCTCCCAGAAAGTCGTCGCGGGCAAAACGATGTCCGCATGTCGGGTGGTTGGAGTCAGGAAGTGATCCTGGCCGACGATGAACTCTACATTATCGAGCGCTTTTGCGATCTTCGGCGCGTTCGGCGCTTGATTGAAGATGTCGCCGCCCATTGAGTAGATGAATTTGATGTCCGCCGGATAACCGCCCGCCGTACCCTTCTCCAGGCAATCCGCGAGCAGCGGTGTCGAAATTTTCGAATCTATGGGGTTTTTGCCCGCAGGTAGCGACTTGATGCCCGAGCGCCCGGTCGAGCCGTTGCTGACGCCGGAGCTGCCACCCACAATGCCGATATTGCCGGTCATCGCCGCCAAGGCATAAGCCGCGCGGTGGAACTGTTCCCCATGCAAGGTGCGCCCCGGCGCATAGCCACATTGAATGGCCGCGGGTTTGGTCGAGCCAAATTCAATGGCCAAACGGCGGATTGTCTCCGCCGGAATGCCGCAAATCTCCGACGCCCATTCCGGTGTCTTCACAATGCCGTCGTCCTCGCCCATCAGATAGGCGCGGTAGGAGCCACCCCTAGGTGCGCCTGCCGGCAGGCTGTGCTCATCAAAGCCCTGCACATATGTATCGAGATAATCTTGGTCGTGCAGCCCTTCGCTGACGATGACATAGGCCATCGCGATCAGGGCCGCCGCATCGGTCGAAGGCCGGATGAAGATATGCTCTTCCGCCAGCATCTTGCTGGAACGATGGCGGCGCGGGTCGATGCAAACGATCCGTAC
>JBMYRC010000067.1:0-20890 GCA_049601975.1 Alphaproteobacteria bacterium
CTCGCGGAATTGATGGCCATTCCAGTGGTTGAAGGCCAAGGCGCTTTCTTCGGTAATTTCCCTAAGTCTCACGATCTCTATCTCGGTCAACAAATCGAGCCACTTCTCGACGAGATGGATTTGGCATTGTTAGTCGAAAGCCGCGCGCCTTGGTATCCGCCGAGCAACGTGCCGCAAGATACGCGGATCGTTTCCATCAGCAGCAATCCGCTTAAGGAAAACATGGTCTATCAAACCATGCATGCGGAGGACTATCTGGAAGGCGATACCGCCACAACGCTGCGACTGCTATCCACCGCTCTGCGAACACTTTCTTCCGATGCAAAAACTGTTGAGCAAAGACGCGCTAGATGGCGAAGTGCCCACGACGAATGGAAAGCTCGCCTCTCCGCCGCCGAGGATACCGCCGAGCAGGCCGTGACCATAACGCCGCCGTTGGTCATGAAGGCTTTGCGCGAGGTCCTGCCGCCGGAAGTCTGCGTGGTCGACGAAACCATCGTCCATCAAACCGGCATCCGCGAACATCTGATGTGGGACGACCCACTAACATTTTTCCGAGCGCCGAGCGGGCTCGGCCAAGGACTGGGATATGCACTTGGAGTAAAACTGGCACTTCCCGACCGCCCCGTCGCAGTGACCGTCGGTGACGGCAGCTTGATGTACAATCCGCTTGTCCCAACCTTGGCGCTCGCGGACGAGCACGACCTGCCACTCTTAATCTTGGTCTTCAACAACAGCCAATACGCAGTCATGAAGCACTTCCACAAACGCTTCTATCCGGACGGCATCGCGGTTGGCGACGATGACTACTATGGGGTCAACATCAAGGGTCCGAAATACGAAAAGGCGGCCGCGATTGTGGGTGGTTATAGCCAGCGTGTCGAAGATCCAGCGGAACTACGGGACGCTCTGGAAGCCGCATATGCCAGCGTCCGCGCCGGGAAGACCGCTATCCTGAATTTGATCATGCCCGGCGATGGTGGCGTACGATAGCGGCGACTTTAAATTTTCAATGGAACCGCCGCCCAAATCAACTAATTGACGATGATACCGTCATCCGACAAGGGAAATAGTCCTCGATACACCCGGATGACATTTTAATGATTCTGCGGAACTTAGGCATTGCAATAAGTCGGCACTCGTTCATTCACCGTCTGATCAAACGTTTCAATGATGAACGCGTGCTCATCATCAGCGATTATCTCGCTCGACCGCCGTCCCGTAGGATCTCGTCCTACTAACTCGACATAACTGTTGCCGGCCAGCCGATAGAGATAATCCAGCCTTCTGTCTTCGCGTATGACGTCCAGCAGAAATATCCACGGCAGTAACGCTCCTCTGATCTAAACTGGATCGATATTTCGCCGTGACGGCAACCCATCGCTATATAGAAGTGAATTCCAGTGAGCCTCTAATTCAACTACAAGTGACAGTTCAGGTAAATCTCCGCGCCCAATTCTTTGCGCAAAGAGAGACCCCGTGCCGCCCGCAGGTCCATCCCCCATCTTCATCGCCCTCCCCGGCTCAGGACGTTTAAGAACGCTATTGTGAGCGGACTCTGCGGACTACCGAAGGGTACATCTAGGATTGAAGATAGTTAGCAGGTCGCTGGACCGTATTCCGTGTCGGTTTGATCGGCACGCGCGAGTGATGTGACAAAATCTTCAATCTTTAGCAATGGGATCGCCTTGCTTTCCATGGCCAATCCCAACGAATCGGTCAAATGTAAGTTTGCCGCGAGTGAAATTTGATCTGGCATCTCATAAATATAAACCATGTCCCATTCGCCATAACTACCGTATTGCGCAATGGGGATACCACCGAAATCCATAATCGCTTTTTTATGAACTTCAGCGCGATCGCGCATCTCAGGTTTTGCCACCATCGCGGCTTTTTGGTCATTGTGATATTTCACGAGGTAAAGGACGGGAATGCCCATTTCGTTGCTCCCTTTGTTTCTTCCGTTTTGGCGTTCAAACATGCCAATTCGGATAATTATAAGATTATTTGCCCGCCTTCTTGAGCAAATCAGAACAGAAGATTCTGCCTTCTGGTGACAAAGCTTCATCATTTCAGTAACACGGGATTTGTCTATCGCTCCCTACCGAACAATGTCACTTAAACAATAGTTCACCATGGGGCGTTAAAAATGTCGGATGATATCCATTTTCTCACCATCGCCGAAGCTGGCGCACGAATTGCCAAAAAGGACCTATCGCCTGTCGAATTGGTCGATGCGTATATAGGCCGCATCGAAAAACTAAACGTCCAATTGGATGCCTTTATCACTCCGACATTAGATTTGGCGCGCGATCAGGCTAAGACTGCCGAAGCGGAGATCGCCGCAGGTAACCATAAAGGTCCGTTACACGGTATCCCCTTCGGATTGAAGGATATCTACGAGACAAAGGGAATCCTAACTTCGGGTCATTCAAAGGTCATGCAAGACCACATCCCGGACCAGGACGCGACCACAACGGCAAAGCTTTACGAGGCCGGGATGGTGCTGCTCGGCAAGCTTTCGACCCATGAGTTCGCTCATGGCGGCCCCTCCTTTGATTTGCCGTGGCCTCCGGCCCGCAACCCATGGAATACCGACCATGTCACCGGTGGCTCGTCGAGCGGATCGGGAGCAGCGGTCGCGGCAGGCTTCCTGCCGGGCGCAATGGGCTCTGATACCGGCGGCTCCATCCGCAATCCTGCTTGCCTGAGCGGCACGGCCGGGTTCAAGCCTACCTACGGTTTGGTTAGCCGTGCCGGCGTCATCGCCAACTCCTATACGTTTGACCATTGCGGCCCTCTCACCTGGACCGTCGAAGACGGGGCGTTGATGATGCAGGCGCTCGCAGGCCACGACACCCGCGACCCCGCTAGCGCTAATGTGGAGGTCCCGGACTTCGCGGCAGCCCTTGGCGGCGATCTAAAGGGTAAGCGCATCGGCGTCGTGCGGCACTTCTACGAAGAAGAACAGCCTGCGGACGATGAGACACGCAACGCTCTTGAAGCGGCCTACAATGTCCTACGCGGTCTTGGCGCAGAGCTAGAAGACGTACGCTTGCGTACAATCCGCGAATATATGGATGTGAAAGTCACCATTGCGGAATCCGAACTCTACAACGTCCACGAAGGCAATCTCCGAACCCGCCCGAGCGATTTTGGCTCGGACTTCCTCGGTCGCTCCACACCAGCCTGCTTGATCAGTGGGCCCGATTACGTCGCCGCGCAACGAGAGCGCCGCGTGATGCTGAATCAAATGAAACCGATCTGGGAACGCTATGATCTTCTGGTCACCGCGGGCACTTTTGCAGCACCTCGCTTCGATGCTCACCGCACAATCGCTTTCTGGGAGAAGCCAGCAATCACAACCGCCTTCAACGTGACTGGCGGTCCGGCCTTAGCGTTGTGCATCGGCTATAACAGCGGCGGGCTGCCGCTTTCGATGCAGATCGTCGGACGGCCCTTTGACGATGCGGCGGTTCTCCAAGCGGGCGACGCCTATGAACGCTTGACGACCTGGCGCTCTCGTCGGCCCGAACTCGATCCGAATGCGGAGGTTACACCAGCGCCACAACCCGCACCCGATGCACCATCCGGCGCTGACGCGAAGACGCGTGAACGTGTCGCGAATGCTGTCAAAGCCGCAGGTCTGCCACTCAACGATGCACAAATCGACCAAATCAATGCCGCCGCTCCTTACGTGGCGGATATGGTCGGACGCATTAATCGGGACCGCTCTTTTACGGACGAGCCGGCGAACACATTTTCATTCTCCAATTAGTGCCTCGTCCGATTGGATACATTTAACCAGATTGGTAAAATAGTTCTGGATACGACAAGCAAAATTTAAGCAAACAGTATGAGCCTAAATGGTTTCGAAAGTGTACATGCTCTCGTCATCGACGAAGTCAGTTTCACGCTTCATTGATTAATAAAAACGTTTGAGCAAATCGGCATTCCGCACGTGCATTCGGCAGGCAACGACTTAGCCGTGTGTGAAATGATAGAGTCGGGCAAAGTGACGCCTAATCTAATTGTTGCCGATTTCTAAATGCCCGAGATGAACGGCCTGGAAATACTGAGACGGGTTCGGACCCGCGGCGTTGCCAATCTTTCCCATGATGTCGCGTTTATCATGATGACCGGCTATCTAAAACTGAAACGCTCCATCCCCGCCGTGCACCTCGGTGTCGGCGACTTGATATGCAAGCCGCTAACACCGGCCGTTGAAATAAAAAGTTCCTACCGCTCTTCTCCAGTGATCCTGCGCGTGACGTTCGAGACACCACTTATTATGCCAACAAAGAAATCGATAGAGGCGACCTTATGCGGTAATTACAGCGCAACCCGGCAATGAGGAAACCGAGCTCCCCACGTCACTTGTGACCCCTCGGGTGATACTGTCACGGGATCTTAAATCTCCAAACGGCGACCTACTCATACCCAAAGGGACCGTCATAAACTAAATGCTTCTCAACCGGCTACAAGAAGTTGCAGAGCTATCCGACGGAGTGCACAGGCTGTGAATCTGGCTCTAACATAAAACGAACAAAATAGAACTATCGATCATTCTTTTCGACCTTGATGGGCTCTCTAATTTCAACCGAAATCAGCGTCGAGAGGTCTTCTGATACGATTGCCACTGACGTTCCATTAAATATGACGAAGCCCACAACGTCGTAAACCCACTCTTCGCTTAAACAAAACTGGTCGGCCAGCTCGACAGAAGTCGCTGGCCAACACCGCCACGCATACGGCCACGATAGACTTCCAACATATCGATGAGATAACGCCGAGTTTCGCGCGGATCGATGACCTCTTGGGCTTCGTAAAGCTCGGCCAATTCCCAGGGCTCGGAATCCCGGTCCAGCTCCTCAACACGTCGGTCGAATTCTTCCGGATCGTCTTCGCGCTTAATGTCATAGACAACACTCACGCCGACACGCGGGTCCATGAAACCCAAATCCGCCGACGGCCAAAGCGCGACTTCGTCAGTGTTTCGCCCACCCCCCATGTTCAGATATGCCTGTCCGTAGCTCTTACGAAGAATGATCGAGAACTTCGGCACGGTGACGAGCTGCAACGCATTCATCCAATTCATAATTCGCCCCGGCGCGCCGATCCGCTCGCCGTCGACACCGATCAGAAAGCCCGGCACATCCACCAGAAAGACTAACGGAATATTGAAACTGTCGCACAGCACCATGAAGCTGGTGACCTTGTTGCATCCATCCGGGTCGATGGCCCCGCCCTTAAACATTGGGTTATTGGCAATGACACCGACGCTGCGGCCATCTATCCGCACGAACGCGGTGGTCGCAGTTTTCCCGTAATTCGGCTTCAACTCGAACAGGCTATCCTTGTCCGCGATGGCGGAGATCACCTTGCGCACATCGTAGACCTTCTGACGTTCCTCCGGCACCAGATCGAGGATACTCTCCATCTCGTCGCCTGATCCTTCGGGCACGTCATGGACCGGCGGCGCTTCATTCGAATGGCTCGGCAGATAGGAAAGGAACTTCTTTACCAGGTCGATAGCTTCCTCGTCCGTATCAGTCGCGTAGTCGACGAGACCACTGACCCGCGTGTGCATACGCCAACCGCCGAGATCTTCCTTGTCGATCGGTTGATTGATGGCCAGCGACGTCACGCGCGGCGAAGCGACCGCCATGGCGGCACCCTTTTTCATCACCACGAAATCCGACATGCAGCCGTACCAGGTGAGCGAGCCGTAACTGTCGCCTAGCTGCACCGAGATCCAGGGTGTCTCGCGCAGACGACGGTATTCGACGGGGTCGGAGCCGAGAATCGCCCGGCCCGACGCGCCCATCCGATCCGGCATCCGGGCACCGGTCGACTCTCCCATCCAAATCACCGGCATGCCCTGCGTATTCGCGACATGCTTCAAATGACGCATCTTCTTACCGTTGATCAACGCGCTGGAGGCGCCCAGAACCGTAAAGTCGTTCGACATCGCAGCAACCCAACGTCCGTCGACCTTGCCAAACCCGGAGACCTTGCCGTCCGCCGGCGTACGATCCCGCATCTCGGGTCGGGCCGAGCGCGCATGCATCCCACTCTCGACTAACTCCCCATCGTCAAAGAGATACGCCAACCGCGCCCGCGCATCGAGGTTACCGTTGGCGCGGTGCTTCTCAAGCCGTCTCTCCCCCCCCATGGCGAGCGCAAAGGCGCGGCGTTCTTCGAGTTGCTTTATCTTATCGTCGTGGGGCATCGGAGACTCCAAAGTTTTAGGACTGGTTGTCATTCGCGCGCTCGGGAAAGACGACATTAGATGACTATGGCCAAAATTCCGCTCTCAGTTGCTTCTTGTAAAGCTTGCCGGTCGGCAGTCTTGGCAGTTCATCGCGGAAATCGATGGACCGCGGGATCATGTAGGAAGCGAGACGTTCGCGCGCGAAATCCATCAACTCGGTGCGCACTTCTTCATCATGGGTCACACCCTCCGCGGTCTGCACGATGGCTTTCACTTCTTCGCCGAAATCCGGGTTCGGCACGCCGATCACCGCCACGTCGTGGACCATTGGGTGCAAGCACAAGGCGTCCTCGATCATTTGCGGGTAAATATTCACGCCGCCCGATATGATCATGAACGTCTTGCGGTCGGTGAGGTAAAGATAGCCATCCTCGTCCAGATGCCCGACGTCGCCCATGGTCGACCAGTTCGGATGATGCGGGTGTTGCGCCTCTCGCGTGCGCTCCGGATCGTTGTGATAGGTGAAGACGACACTCTCGCGCTCGAAATAGATGACGCCATCTTCACCCACCCCTAGTACCTTACCGTCATCATCGCAGACATGGATCGTGCCCATCACCGCCTTACCGACGGAGCCCGGCTTTCGCAGCCACTCTTCACTGTTAATCCGAGTGGAGCCGTTTCGTTCAGAGGCCGCATAATATTCCTGCAGGATTGGCCCCCACCATTCGATCATCTGGCGTTTCACCTCAATCGGGCACGGTGCCGCTGCATGGATTGCCACTTTATGGGTCGAGAGGTCGTAGGCCGCACGTTTATCTTCTTCTAGCTTCAACATGCGAATGAACATGGTCGGTACCCACTGGCTATGGGTCACCTTGTACTGTTCGATCAGGCGCAGAGATTCTTCCGCATCAAAGCGCGGCATCATGATCACGGTTCCACCCAAGACATGGGTTCGGTTGGTAAAGGCGAAGGGTGCTGCGTGGTAGAGCGGCGCCGGAGACAAATAGATCGCGTCTTGATCGAAGCCGTAGGATAGAAATGACTCCAAGAACTCTGGCCCTTCAGAGATATGGCGTTCGCCCAACTCGCGCCGGATACCTTTCGGCTTCCCCGTCGTCCCGGAGCTATAGGGCATATGCTCGCCTTGGCGTTCATCGTCGAGGGGTTCGATGGATTGCCCTTCTAGAGCCGCCTCATAGGAGTCCCAACCGGCAAGCTCGCCGCCGATAATCAAGCGGTGCGGGCATTGCTCGATCAGTGGCAGTAGTTCACCGGCTACTTTCGACAAACGCTCCGACGTGATCAGAGCCTTCGCGCCGCAATCGGCGACAATATAGGCGACATCATGGGACGGCAGAAACTGGTTCACCGTCACCAAATAGAGACCACTGCGCAGCGCTGCCCAGGTCGCCACAAAAAATTCGAGGCGGTTCTCCAAATTGATCGCGAGCGCGTCACCGCGCTTCAACCCGACAGAGCGCAGATACCGTGCCAAGCGGATCGAGTCTTCGTTTAAGCGCCGATAGGTCAGCACCTCTCCGGTCACGGCGTTGACGGCAGCCGGTTTCTCCGGCGTCTCAGCCGCGTATTTTCCTGGATACATGTTTGATTAGTTCGCCCGATAGAACGGACGGTCTCCCTTTACCGTGACGCGGTGGCCATACCGTTCATTCGGCCAGTAATCCCACATCGCCAAATGCTGCGTCGAGCGGTTATCCCAAAATGCTATCGAGTTTGGCTCCCAGTGAAAACGGACCTGGAATTCCGGCCGCGCCATATGGCGGAATAGAAACTCCAACAGCGCGTCACTTTCTTCTTCCGTCATACCGCGAATGCGGCTGGTGAAGGTCTCGTTTACATACAACGCTTGTCGGCCTGAGACCGGATGAGTGCGCACGATCGGGTGCTCATTGGTTGGGAAAACCGCGTCCTTATCGTCGACCCCCTTATCCACATAGCGGCCACGAAAGGCGCGTTCGGAATCATGGACCGCCGTCTTACCCTCGAGAAAGCCCTTCATCTTATCGGACAAAGCGTCATACGCCGCGTACATATTGGCGAATAATGTATCGCCACCAGAGCCGGGCGTGCGGTGAATTTGCAGCATAGTCCCTAGCGGCGGTTCCTCGTCACAAGAAACGTCCGTGTGCCAATCGGCGCCGTTATTCACGAAGGATTCGCCGTGCGTGTGAATGACGAACAGCTCTGGATGTTCGGCGCCACCGGGCGCCGCCGGATGGATGTGTAGTTTGCCAAACCGGCGTGCGAAGGCGATCTGCTGCTCCGGCGTCAATTCCGGTTGATCGCGAAAGAACAATACATTGTGGTTCGCGAGCGCATGCGTCAAATCGGCAATCTGCGCCTCCGGCACCGCTTCGGTCAGATCGACGCCTTCAATTTCAACGCCAATCACCGGCGTTATTGGTGTTACGGAAATTGTCTCGTATGAGGCTTCTTGGCGCGCATTGGAGAGCGCTTGTGCGCGGTCCAGCTTTCCTTCGTGTAACGGTCGATCAGACATTGGCCTCTCCTTAATTCATCCGGTGGAAGGGACGCTCGCCCTTAATGGTGACCCGGTGGCCTTTGCGCTCTTCCGGCCAATAATCCCAAAGCGCCAAATGTTGGGTGCACCGATTGTCCCAAAATGCGATGGAGTTTTCCTCCCATTGGAACCGTACCTGGAATTGAGCTTGTTCCAAATGTGTGAAGAGAAACTTGAGAAGGGCATCACTCTCAGCATTCTCTAGATCAACGATCTTCGTGGTGAAAGCTCGGTTAACATAGAGGGCTTCCCGCCCGGAGACTGGATGCGTGCGAACAATCGGATGCTCGGCGCTGGGATAAACCTTATCCGCATCGTCCACACCGCGGTCGGAATAGCGGCCGCGGTAGATATGCTCCGACTCATGCATCGCGGTGCAGGTGCGCAAGAAATTCTTCATCGAATCCGACAAGGCGTCGAAAGCCGCGTACATATTGGCGAACAAAGTATCGCCGCCGACTTCGGGCACTACATGCAATTGCAACATGGTGCCGAGCGGCGGAGTTTCGTCGCAGGAAACGTCCGTGTGCCATCCACCGCCGTTATTCACTTGCGATTCCTTGTGCGTGTGAATGATAAATAATTCCGGATGTCCTTCCGCATGCGGGGCAGCGGGATGGACATGCAATTCTCCGAACTTGTTGGCAAAATAAATTTGCTGATCCGGCGTCAACTCCGGTTGATCTCGAAAGAACAAGACGTTGTGATCCGCCAAGGCGTGACTCAAATCGTCAATCTGCGCGTCGGAGACCGGCTGCGTGATATCCACACCGGAGACGATACCTCCAATGACTGCTGTCGCGGGCTTGACCTCAATGGTCTCGTAGACGCCTTGAGCGCGCGAATTGGACAAATTGCGCGCCCGGCCCGCGCGGCCTTTATAGACTTTCTGTTTCGGCTGTTCCGTCATGGTTCTATCCCGGCCTGCTGTCTTCCGCCGCGACGGTGCGCCCGGCGATGCGTCCGCTGACGAAACATTCCGTCAGGTTCCCTCCAGAAAGATAGAGGCTGCCCCAGATGCCGCCAAGCTCGCCTGCCGTATAGAGCCGTGGAATGGGCTCGCCATAGGCATTCACCACTCGGCGCTTTTCGTCATGGACAGGGCCGCCCTGAGTATTCGAAACTACCGGCCAAATTTCCGCCAGATAGAACGGCGGCTTTCGAACAGCGACCATGCTTTTAGGCGGGCGGCCAAATTCGTCGACGCCCTTCTCGCAGTTCTCATTCCACGTCTCGACGGTTGCCGATAATTCATCCACCGGACAACCGATCATCTCGGCGAGCTCTTCAATAGAATCGGCTTTGCGCAACAACCCGTTCTGCACTTCCTTCAGATTGTCCCGGCTCCATTCGTAATTCTCATAGGCTCCGTCATTGAACATGGTTTGACCCAACGGATAGAGCGCCCTGCCCTCATCATCGAGGACCATGTAGCACGGCACGAAAGGCTGCCCCATTCGGGTGGGATCGACCCGGTCCATGCCGCGATGCCCGGTATCCTGCATATAAGGATCATATTCATTCATGAAGCGCCGCCCGTTATCACCGACGAGAATCCAACTCATCGGCGCTTCGGCCTCTCGCTCGTCCGGCACCCAATCCGGCAGTCGCTTGGTGCGGATGGCGAAGGGCAAATCCGGATGCCGGAACCCATAGGTCCCGTGGAAATGCCACATATGCCAGAGGTCCGCGCCGAGGTCCGTCGTCATGCGGATACCGTCCCCGGTATTGCCGACAAACGCGGCGGAGTAGACCGGATTGATCTGCCAGTATTGGCGTTGCATCTCCGGCGCGTGCTCAAACCCACCACAGGCCAGGATGACGCCCTTGCGCGCACCCACGGCGCGCGGGCCGTTACCATCGTCCAGCCAGATGCCGGCGACCGCGCCGTCCTTGTCTGTGATCAGGCGCTGCGCCGCGACCCCGAGACGCGTCTCAATTCCGCGTTTGGCGATGTTGTCCTGCAGTACCTTGAACATGAACGGTCCACCGCTCAGCGCATTCGCGTACGCATAGTCGCGTTTCGGATCAAATCCGGGAATTTCTTCGATCTGCAAGAAATACATTTTGTCGAAACCCGGAAAAGCATAACTGCCGGGTCGTTCCGTTCGCGTAACGCGGGCGCCGTTCACCTCGGCCAATTCCTCTACGTAGCCATCGATATGAACCATCTCGTCGACGAACGCTTCCAGAATATTGTCCGGCGTCGTCCCATCATTTGTGGCTTTCAGATACTCGAGCGTCGCGTCTCGATCATGTGGAAGGCGAAGGCCACCTCCAGAGCAAATCGATATACCACCGGGGTTCGGCATCTTCTCGGCCAACAGAACCTCGGCTCCGGAATCGTGCGCGTTGATCGCGGCGACGGCGCCGCCGAAACCGTATCCCACCACAATCACATCGAAAGTCTCGTCGAACTGCTCAACGGTTCGGCTTAGCATCATATTCTCACTCATCTGTTAGAACGGCTTGTCGCCCGCAATGGTTACCCGATATCCGGAACGCGTCTGGGGATAGTAATCCCACAGCGCTCTATGTTGCGCGGCACGATTGTCCCAAAACGCAATCGACTTCGGTCGCCACCGAAAACGGCATTGGAACTCCGGGGTCGCAATGTGCAGGAGCAACATCTCCAACACCGCATCGCTTTCCCGTTTCGAAAGCCCTTCAATGGCAGTGGTGTAGGAAGTGTTCACATATAGCGCTTTCCGCCCCGTCACCGGATGAGTGCGCACCACCGGGTGTACCGCCGAGGGGTATCGCGCATCAGGGTCACGGAAGCGTCCTTGATTTCCATAACGGACGCTCAGCGTGTGTTCGGAATCATGCACGGCATTCAGCCCGTCCAACATCTTTCGGACAGGCTCCGACAGCGCTTCATAGGCACGATACATATTGGCGAACATTGTATCGCCGCCCGCATCCGGGACCTCGTGGATCTGCAAAATGCTGCCCATGGGCGGCTCGTCATCGCAGGTGACATCACTGTGCCAGGTCTCTCCGACCACCCATTTAGAATCCGCATCTGCATGCACGTTGATCACTTCGGGGTGCCCTTCCGGGCCCGGCGCCGCCGGATGGACATGCAATTCGCCGAAGTGACGTCCGAAAGCCTTATGTTGATCCAGTGTCAGATCTTGGTCGCGGAAAAAGACGACCAGGTGCTCCATCAGTACATCGTGGATTTCTTGAAATGCTTGGTTACCGAGAGGCTGCGAAAGATCGACACCGCTGATTTCGGCACCGATCACGGGACTGAGCGGTTTAACGTCAATCGTTTGATAGCCCAAGTTCTCCCCCTCCCCATCATTCTCGCCTTCGCGGAAATGACGAGCGCCTTCTAAAACGGCTTATCGCCCGCGATCGTCACCCGGTAGCCATGGCGGACTTGTGGGAAATAGTCCCAGACAGTGCGATGTTGCGCGGAGCGATTGTCCCAAAACGCGACCGACTTCTCACGCCAGCGAAAGCGGCAATGGAATTCCGGAGTTGCAATGTAATCACATAGCATTTTCAGAATAGCGTCGCTCTCGTTCTTATTCAGTCCCTCAATTCGCGTCGTGAAGTTCTCGTTCACGAACAACGCTTTCTTCCGCGTGACAGGATGCGTTCGGACGATCGGGTGAAGCGATTCCGGAAAGGCATCATCACCGTCCCGTAACTTCCCGGATGCACCAAAGCGGTCACGGTGAACATGGGCGGATTCGTTCCACGCCTTCAATCCCTCGATCATTTCCTTAATCGGGTCGGAAAGCGCTTCATAGGCGGCGTACCCGCTCGCGAACATCGTATCGCCGCCGGATTCCGGAATCGTGTGCAAATGCAGGATGCTGCCCATCGGCGGCTCCGCGTCGCAAGACACATCGGAATGCCATTTCATACCCGCAACCACCTTGGATTTTTCATCCGCATGGATGGTGATGATTTCGGGGTGCCCTTCCGGCGCCTTGGCGCTCGGGTGGATGTGCAGTTCACCGAAATGGCGACCGAATGCCTTATGTTCGTCCAAGGTCATTTCCTGATCGCGAAAAAAGATCACCTGATGCTTCATCAATGCATCATGCAATTCCTGATAGGTCTGATTGCCAAGCGGCTTGGAAATATCAACGCCGCTGATCTCCGCACCGATGATGGGACTTAGCGGATCGACTTCGATGGTTTCGTAAGACACTGCTGATTTCCTTCTTTAGCCCTGATAGAATGGGCGGCCGGATTTTCGAACCCAAATGCGCACTAGATGCCGTCGGTCTTCGGGCTTCTCCGCATCCCGGAACGCCGTGCGACGATGCCCCAGGCGACGGTTATTGACGATCTGAATTTGCCCGCGTTCGAACTCAAACCTCTTACAGAGGTTGTCGATCTCCGTTGTTCGGCACAGCGCATCGATGGCCTCGCGCGCTTCCGGGTCGAGTTCCTCCCCTTTCATTTGGTAACCGTGCTCGACCAGGCGCGGCGAGAAATTAACATTCAACGTATCGCCATCCACTTCAAAGATTGGCTTGCGGGACAAACGCTCATCATCTGGCGCATGTTCCATCTGACGGTCGAAATGAAAGGGTTGATAGAGCCGTTCCAGCACCTCGCGATGCTCGTCGAGCAATTTGTTATAAACGCTCTCAAAACTGACGATCCCACTGATCCCGCCTTTTTTCGCCGTTTGCAGGCAAAAGAGTGCCACAAAATCCGGCGGCAGGTTAAAGGCATTATCATTGTGAAAACCTTGCCCACCATTAGTCGTGGATGAACGGACACCACTCCCCGGTGTCGCCTTGCCACCCTTGTCACGGACATCATAGACCAGTGTGCCGTCCCACTTTTGGGCGACCGGGCGCCCCGCCATCGACATCAACAGCCAGTATATTTTAGTCGCGATATCCCGGCCGAGGCCGTCCACATCTAGGCGGTCGACGACCGCGAAACCGGTTCCGTTATCCACGATCTCCCGCACACCTGCCATCAGGGCCTTGCACGCGGGCATATCGAAATCTTCCGGCAGTAAGGCTTCTGTCGGCAACGGGTTCGCTCGCAGTTCTTCCGCAACGGCCGCAATCTCCGCCTGACAGGCATCGTCAAGAATCGCCAGTCCATCATTAGGGAACTGGCTATCGGCGTCCCAGACCATGGGGCCGGTGAATTTATCTTCCAATATACTGGCCATGATGAATTCCGCTTATGCATCCGATAGCAAGGAAGATAGCGCGAGTACGGTAAAACCGGTAGTCCCCTATCCGAGACGGTGTTTTTGCAGGCGGGGTACAAGCTGAGTTTCCGCGACCCTCTTAATCCCCTCGTCGGCACTCCGCAGAGATGCGGGATGAAGCGCCAACAACAATCGGCCCGCCGCCGTTTCACCCCAAAACCAATCCGCCAGTTCACGGCTAGACGTGGCGCCGGGTTTCGCCGTTGCAGCTTCCAGGTAGTAGGTCTTCAACTCCTCGCAGCTTTGCCGAAAAGCGTCACCGACGGAAATGTTCTGATTCGGACTCTCCGGTACATTCTCCAGCACTTCGAAAAGAAACGATGCGGTCTCTTTGATTGGGATGCCAAGAACACCTGTTGCGGTACGCCCTCGATTTTTAATCGCGACTTGATGCCAAGGCGCCAAGCCATCAATCTCCGACAATACCGCGCCCAATAATTCGGGGATCTCCATCTCGGCCACACTCGGCAGCGCGATCGGACAAGTCCAACCGGTCATGTCCATCTCACCGCCGGGCGCGTCGTCCGGGAAATCCTCCAATACCGGTGAAGGACCTTCATGCTCGAACAAGGCTAAAACGTCCCGCAACACGCGGGTTTGGAATTCAGGCTCATCCGGCGCACCAAATGGGCGACCCAGCTCGAACGGCACCCACATAAATCTGGGTGGCCGGAGGCGTTCGGTGTTGTCGCGCACAAGGCTAATCCCCGCCGTCGCCAATCCCTCTTCCTCTAGAAAATGTGCAGTCGCGCCGACGGCGCGGGTACAGTTCGGTCAGACCGGGACCAGTAACACTGCGTTGACCCGGTCTTCCTTGAGCAGCCCGGCCATCTCCCGCGCGGTCGCCTCGATCTCATGCGGCAACCATCCCGCTCCATTGATCGCATAGTGATAATCCGCGATCTCGCCGACTTCGCCCGCGTCGCGCAATTCCCGCAACCGGTCGATCGGAAAGACCACGTTCACGTCCTGCTGAAAGCCTGTGCGGTCGTAGTTCACCGAACTTTGGGTCATGACGAGATCGGAAGTATCGATATCGCCTGGAATGATCCGGTAACTTAAATCCCGCAGAGAAAAGTTTTGGTCGTCACGACGATGTAGTCCTGCCGAGGTCACAATTGCAACACGACGCTCCGCAACCGGCGGGCCCGTGACCCAAGGCGCGGTCTCGAACGGCGGACAATCCTTGTCGAGCAGGTGCTTGGCGGAGCCGGGATCAATATCGGATAAACGAACCATGAGGTGGGAATTAGATGATTGAGGAGCGCAAACAACCGCCCACATTTATCGACTGGGCATTTCAGGGCGCATCGATACTTTAATCACCGAATATAGAATCGGAGTGGCGAATGGCTTGGCGGATCGGTGTTGATATCGGCGGTACTTTCACGGATGCGGCGCTCGTCGACGATACGACCGGCGCCATCGGCATCGCGAAAACGCTCACCACGCCCGGCGATTTCGGACAAGGAGTCGTCAATGCGCTGAAGGAGGCATTGGAGACATACAATGTGCCATCGGGTGACGTAACGCTGCTCTCCCACGCCACGACCGTCGTCACAAACGCCATCCTGGAAGAGAAAGGTGCGCGCACCGCGCTGATCGCGACACGGGGCTTCCGCGATATTCTGGAGCTGCGGCGATCCTCGCGCTCCGACCTTTACGATTTGTTCCAAGAACCACCCGCCGTCCTCGTCCCACGCCATCGGCGATTAGAGGTCACGGAACGGATCGACGCCCAGGGCGATATCGTGATCCCGTTGGCGGTGGAAGAGATCAATGATCTCGTGGATACGATCAAGACGCTCGATGTAGACGCGATTGCAGTATCGCTGCTGTTTTCCTTTCTGAATGACAGTCATGAGAAAATACTCGGTGAACGCTTACGTGCCGCTCTGCCGGACACGACGGTATTTCTCTCCTCGGAAGTCCTGCCGGAAATTCGTGAATTCGAGCGCACCAGTACCACAGCCGTTTGCGCCTATGTGGGTCCGATCCTCGAATCATATCTAAAACGATTGGAAGAAGCTGTCAGCGGCCTAAACCTGCCCCCTCTACACGTGATGGGCTCGGCAGGCGGCGTGGTCGATGTGCCGGAAGCGTTGCGCATGCCAGCCGCCGTGGTCGAATCAGGCCCAGCCGCGGGCGTCATTGCCGCCGCCTTGGTCGGCAAGCAAATCGGCCAAGGAAATCTGTTGTCGTTCGATATGGGCGGCACTACTGCCAAGGCGAGCTTGATCCGGGACGGGCAAATCGAAACCACGTCTGAATACGAGGTCGGCGGCGGTGAAGGCAGTCAGAACCGTTGGCTGCACGGCACGGGCCATCCTATTCGGGTCCCGGTTATCGACCTTGCGGAAGTCAGCGCCGGCGGCGGTAGCATTGCCTGGATCGATCCGGCGGGAGCGCTCCGTGTCGGCCCGCGCAGCGCCGGAGCGGAACCGGGCCCGGTTTGCTACGGACGTGGTGGGACGGAGCCCACAGTGACCGACGCCAACCTCATCCTCGGATATCTCGATGCGGGATCGCTCCTCGGTGGGCGTATGTCCATCGACTATGACGGGGCGCTGCGGGCCTTTGAAGAAAAGATCGCGGGCCCGCTCGGGCAAACCGCGCAAGAAGCCGCAGCGGGCGTTATTGCCATCGTGAACAACAACATGGCCGACGCGCTCCGAATCGTCTCGGTCGAGCGCGGCCATGATCCGCGCGAGTTCAGCTTGATCGCGTTCGGCGGTGCAGGCCCGCTTCACGCGATCTCCTTAGCGGAAGAACTCGATGTGCCGGACGTGGTCATCCCACCGATCCCGGGCGGCTTCTCCGCACTCGGCCTCGTCGGCACCGATATTCGCCGGGATTACGCGAAGACTTACTTCGCGCCATTGGCGGATGCCACGCCGGAAAGTTTGAGTTCCCTTTGGGACGAAATGGTCGACAACGCGAAGGAAATGCTCTCCGGCACCGGTGTTCCGGAAGAACAATGGTCGTTCCAACGTTCCGCCGACCTTCGCTATGTACGCCAAGCCTATGAATTGAACGTCCAGCTGGACGGCGACGCCGTGACCGCGGAGAGCCTGTCCGCGCTGGGCGCCGGTTATCATGAACGCCACGAACAGACCTACGGCCATAAGAACGAGGACGAGGCCGTGCAGATCGTCACCTTGCGGCTGACGGCGACGGGCCATTTGCCCAATCTGCCGGTCAAACAGAAGACAGCGGACGGCAGGGATTCATTCAAAGCGAACCGCATGGCGTGGTTTCCAATGACCGGTGCCGTCGAAACGCCGGTCCTCAACCGTGATCGCTTCGCCGCCGGATCCACCATCAAGGGCCCGGCCATCGTCGAATCTCTCGACAGCACTCTGGTCATCCCGCCGGGATGGCGCGGCCGGATCGACGCCAAGGGTTTCATCCGCATTACACGCGGGGAGGAGACGCTATGAAACCGCCCGCGCTCGTCCTTCG
This sequence comes from Alphaproteobacteria bacterium, assembly GCA_049601975.1. Lineage (GTDB taxonomy): Bacteria > Pseudomonadota > Alphaproteobacteria > UBA8366 > UBA8366 > UBA6544. Next base: position 17,425 of record JBMYRC010000067.1, read on the forward strand.
ACAGGCTCAGGATGAACTCATGAAAGGCAACCCCGATGCCTGAAACACGCACAGACCCCGCAACTTTCGAAGTCGTAAAAAATAGCCTGCAAAAAGCGGCGGAGGAAATGAAAATTGTCCTCGCCAAAACCGCTTACTCTCCCGTCCTCAAAGTCGCGGGCGACTATTCCTGCGGCATCTTCGATGCCAAGGGTGACATGGTCGCACAAGGACCGGACCTGCCGATCCATCTTGGCTCCATGCCGGACGCGGTCCGTGCTGTCATTCAAGCCTTCGGCGACGATATCCATGACGGCGATGTTTTTATTCACAACGATCCTTATTTCGGCGGCTCGCACCTACCAGATGTGAATGTGGTGGGCCCAGCCTTTCACGGCGACCGATTGCTTGGTTTCGGGTGTGTGCGCGCCCATTGGCCGGATATCGGTAGCGCCACGCCGGGCAGCTACGGCGCCGTCACGGAAATCTATGGTGAGGGATTGCGCCTACCTCCGGTGCGGATCTATGCACAGGGGAAATTGGACCGGAATGTGGAAGCCATCATCCGCGCCAATGTCCGTACTCCGGACGAGCGTTGGGGCGACCTCAGCGCCCAAATCGCATCTAATCGCCGCGCGAGCCAAAGGCTCCATGATTTAGCCGAAAAGTACGGCCCAGAACGTCTCACCGATATCATGCAGGAAGTGCTGGATTATTCCGAACGCATGATGCGCACACTTCTCGAGAAACTGCCGGACGGTGAAGGCAGTTTCGAGGATTTTTGTGACGGCGACGGTATTATCGAGCAGGGCGACGACGAAGACGCGACCTTTACCATCCGCATGAAAATCGCGAAGCACGGCGATACAATAGAGGTCGATTTCGACGGCACCGATCCCGCCGTCTCGGGACCAATGAATGCACCGCTCTCCGTAACCGCCTCCGGTGTTTACTGCTCCCTCAAGATGATCATCGATCCGGACGGATTAATTCCCGCCAACTCCGGTGCGTGGCGACCGATCACCGTGTCCGCGCCCGAAGGCACCGTTGTCAACGCCGCTTTTCCCTCCCCGGTCGTTTATGCCAACCACGAGATGTCACACCGGGTCGCCGATATGACCTTCGGGGCGCTTGCCGAAATAATGCCGGACCGGGTGATGGCCTGTAGCCAGGGCACCTCAGCGATCATGGCATTCGGCGGTGTCGACTACCGAACCGGTGGCCGTTACGTGAGTTATGAATCCGTAAAGGGCGGTTTTGGCGCGCGTCCGAATCAGGACGGTATCAACGCGCTATCATCGGGTATCGCCAATACCATGAACACGCCCATCGAAGCATTGGAAATGAGCTTTCCACTGCGCGTCGATTGCTACGAATTGATCCCGGATAGCGGCGGCCAGGGGAAATACAGAGGTGGCCTTGGTGCACGCCGCGCCTGGACGGTGTTGGAGAAAACCGCGCGGGCGACCGTTTGTATGGAGCGAACGAAATCGCCGCCCTTCGGCGTTTCCGGTGGAGGCTCCGGTCGTTTGGGTAAGGCAACATTGCGATTACCCAACGGAACGGAACAAAGCCTACCCAGTAAAGGTTCTTTCGACGTGCCCGCAGGCGGTAAGGTAATATTGGAAGCGCCGGGCTCCGGCGGTTACGGTGATAAAGCTCAACGTGATCAAGCGGCAAACGACAGCGATATCGAAGACGGGTACGTGACGAACTAACCGGCCGTTGCTCAGGATTAGATGAGTATTCGCTGGATTAAATCTGTTCTGGCTAGGATCGGCCTTCTCTTCCATTCAAACGAGACGCCGCCATCAATTGAGGAAGGATCGAGAAATGTCATACAATCCAAAAACTCAAACCATAACCGCTGGTGAAGCCGTCGTGGACGGGTTAATCCGGAACGGCATAGATACGCTGTTCTGCCTCCCTGGTATTCAAAATGATCTGTTCTTTGATGCGCTGCATGCCCGTACCGATGAAATTAGACCCATTCACACACGGCATGAGCAAGCCGTCGCCTATATGGCCTTGGGTGCGGCGCAGGCGACCGGCAAACCCTCCGCATTTTGTGTTGTACCGGGACCGGGATTCCTGAATGCAGCAACCGCATTAGCAACCGCATATAGCACCAGCTCGAAGGTTGTAGCTTTGCTCGGGCAAATCAACCTCGCGGCCATCGACCGGGGCTACGGCCTGTTACACGAGGTTCGCGACCAAATTGGCATCCTGCGCACCATGACCAAATGGGCGGAGCGGATCGAAAGTCCCGGTGATGCGGCGCGCCTCACCCAGGAAGCATTCCGACAATTGGGTGCGGGCCGTCCGCGCCCGGTCGGCCTCGAATGCCCAATGGATGTTTGGGGCCGCAAGGCACCTGTCACCTTGCCGGGCGCGCCCGCCGAGGATGAAGTCATTCCCGTCGACACGGACAAGGTCGAAGAGGCCGCCAAACTGCTGGGAGCTGCCAAGAACCCGATGATCGTCGTCGGTGGCGGCGCGCAGGACGCGAGCTTAGAGGTCCGACGGATCGCCGAGATGTTGGAAGCGCCGGTCTGCGGATTTCGCCTGGGCCGCGGTGTGCTCGATTCCCGCCACCACCTTTCGATCACCATGCCGACCGGCCATCGACTGTGGAAGGATGTGGATGTGGTACTCGGCGTTGGTACCCGCATGCAGCCCCACCAACAGCTCTGGGGTACCGACAAGGACCTCAAGATAATCCGGATCGATCTCTCGCAAGAGGAGATGGATCGCATCACCAAGGCGGATGTTGGGATCCTCGGAGATGCCGCCGCGGTCTTAACCGCCTTGGCGGAAGCACTGCCGAAGCACAATTCAGCGCGAGCCTCCCGCAAGGACGAGATGGATGAAGCTCGCGCCAAGACGATGGAGATGCTGGCCCCCCTTGCCCCGCAACTCGCCTATATCGATGCCATCCGCAATGCCTTGCCGGAAGACGGTGTCTTCATCGACGAGCTGACCCAAGTGAGTTACATCAGCCGCCTCGCCATGCCGGTCTATAACCCGCGCAGCTACATCGCGTCGGGGTATCAAGGCACGCTGGGCTGGGGTTATGCGGCGGGGCTCGGCGTGAAGGTTGCACGGCCAGACGCGCCCGTCCTGTCGATCAACGGCGACGGCGGTTTCATGTTCAATGTCCAGGAAATGGCAACCGCCGTGCGCCACGGCATTAACCTGGTCGCGGTCGTCTTCAACGACGGCGCGTTCGGAAACGTTCAGCGCATCCAAAAACTAAGCTACGGCAACCGCACAATCGCGAGCGAGCTGACCAATCCCGATTTCGGCAAACTTGCGGATTCATTCGGTGTTGCCAGTCTCCGCGCTACGTCGCCCGGCGCGCTGCAAGACCGGCTCGAGGAAGCCTTCAAGATGAACGCCCCGGTATTGATCGAAGCGCCGGTCGGCGAAATGCCCGACCCATGGAGCTCCGTTCTCAATCTGCCGAAAGTCCGGGGATAAAAAGACG
>JBMYRC010000068.1:0-20656 GCA_049601975.1 Alphaproteobacteria bacterium
CATCGCCAAAAGTCCCGCCCTCCGCGAAAGCGCGGCAACGTTGGAGATCGAGCTGAATATTATTCGTCATCGGATGTTTCCATGATACTGGATCGATCACGCGTCTCCCAGAGATAAGAAGGACATGCGCAATTCATCGATTGATATCGATGATGGACCATTCTAGACCTCTTAGGGAAACGCTCAAGCGTAAGGAGGCGTGAAGTGAAGACCCCCAACGACTCGCCGAATTTCACCTTCTCCTTCGCCGATGGATGCCGGATCGTCCTGCTGACGAATGTCGCGGAGTATTTGCGCGAATCCGCTCTAATGCGAAATTGCCTCAACGATCTTGATCGTTTCGCCGCCTCGGAGATTTATTCGTTACGTGACGCAACGGACCAGCCCCATGCAAATATCGAAATTCGGGACGGTTTATTGATCCAGATCCGCGGTCCTGAAAACGGACGCGTGGCCGCGCGATACCACCCGCACTTGCATTCATTCTTAGCCAAAAGCGGTATACCGAAATCGGATATAACCGCGCGCCTCGGCTTTATTGAATTCGATGGTAGAGCGTTCCCAAACCTCGAAGAATGCGTTGAGGCATTTGTCAGCTGGGCAGATGTCGAGACCACTCCACAAGATCTTCCCTTTATGCGTCACTCCACAATCCGGGAATTTTTAAACATCTTTGCAAGGCACGGAAGTTCGGCAAAAGAGCCCACACGGAACATCGTGAAATCGTTGTTCACACCGCCACTCAATGCTTGGCGTGTAAGGGCCGAGACGGCAGTTTACCTGCCCGGTAACATTCAGATACAGCGACCACAATTAGCGTTGGCCCTTTATCATCTTACTCGATATGGCGCGGTTCCAAGAGCCACACACGATAACGTTTTCCGCAACGCCATTTTGGAGATTACAGCGCGCGCCATTCGGGAACCTCGGGTGGTTTACGACCTCTCAGCCGAGAATAAAATTCTAACGCTGGAGATTCTCGCCGATCTGTTGGCGGCAACAGCGACCACGGAAGCCTACAATCAGGCGCGCGATATCACTCGGACTATAAAGTTGCAGGCCGTACTATCAGCGCAAGAGAATTTAACGAACGACGAAGCTTATTCTGTCCTCGCGGATCGGCTGACGCACGACCCGTTGACACTTTAGGAGTCAGGCGTCCGCCTTGCTGTCGATGATTTGCTTGGCCAATGCCGAGACTTTCTTCGAAAAATCACCATATGTGAATGGTTTGGCGACATAAAGCGTCACGCCGCTTGCCACCGCGGCCGCGACAGCCTCACTGGTGACTTTGACCGTGAGCATCATGAACAAGGTTTCAGAACCGAATTGCCGCATCTTCTGCAACAACTCGAGCCCATCCATCCTCGGCATTAGCCAATCGCTGATCACAAGATCATAATCGAGCTCGCTCCGGCTCAACCGCTGCCAAGCCATCTCGCCGTTCTCTGCCAGGTGCACACGCACAATCCCGAGATCGCGCAATATCTCTTGGATGAGGTCACGAATCTGCTCTTCGTCGTCAACGACGAGCACACGGAGTTTTTCGAATTCTTCGAGGAGTTGTGGATCGGACATGTTTCAAAATACTTATTGGAAAGGACGAGTGTCAACGTCCCGACGGCGATTAACTATTCGTCCGGCGCATCTCTTGCCGAATGTTGTAATAGTTGCCGCCGAAGATCAGCAACGCACCCACAAATACGGTCCATTCAAGCGCTTCTTGGTAAAGATAGAAACCAACAACCGCAATCAACGGAAGCCGCATGAATTGGATGGGGATGACGACCGTCGCATCCGCATGACGAAACGCGTGAGCCTCACAATAATGTGCCGATAATCCCGTTAATCCGACAATCAGCAGGTAAAACCACTCGATTCCCTGAGGCGTAACCCAGACAAACAACGCTGGAATCAACCCCATAGGCAATTGCACGAGGCACATGAAGAACAGCACTGCGAGTGGCGCATCGGTAGTCACGAGCTTTTTCGTAAAGGTAATCGCCGAACCGAAGAAGAACGCCGCCGCAAGAACCACAAGCGCACCGCTATGCAGGATGTCCGGCCCCGGCGGCGCAATAAGCAGAATTCCGGCAAACCCGAAGCTGATCGCGATCAGCCGGCCCAAAGTCATTCGTTCGCCCAAGAATAGAACCGCCAGGATAGCAACCCAGATCGGAATCGTGAACTCGATCGCGAAGACTTTCGCGAGTGGCAACAGCGACAGACCATATATCCATGTCGACTGTCCGCCAAAATGAACGATGTTGCGGCCAACTTGCAGCTTCAGCTGTTGGGTTCGAATGAGATGCCATCCGAACTTCCAGGCCACGATCAGGACAATCGTGAGGCCGATAATGCTCCGCATCGCGAGCATCTCGAACGTATTTATGCCCGCCGCATGCAATTCACGAATTGCAATCGCCATGAAGACGAAGGATAAAAGTGTCCCCATCATCCAGAGCGCTGCTTTCCATATCGAGGGATTGGTAACCGGAGCGATGGCCATACAGGCTTTTAGCCTCACCGGTGCGGGCTGTCACGTCGCGCCTGCACTCAATGCGGGCGAATTCATCATGGCCGCTTGGAACCTTGAGCAAATAGACTAGCCTCGCTGTTACCTAAATCAGACGATGGAGGTCTTCGGTTTTGTCAGCCCTGCTCTATTACTCCGAACAAGATCCCGCCGAATTGTGGTCGGAGGAATTGCGGAAGGCCCTGCCCAAAAATATCGCCGTCCGTCTATACCCCGAATTGGGCAATGCCGAGGATATTGAATTCGCGCTCTGTTGGCAGCCGAAGCCCGGTATGCTGGCTGGCTTACCGAACTTGAAACTTATTTTCTCCATGGCCGCGGGATTCGACCATGTCCTTCAGGACCCGCAACGACCACCCAATGTTCCCATCGTCAGGGTTATCGACAACACGCTATCGACCATGATGTCAGAATTCGCCGCATACGCGGTCCTCGGATTCCATCGATACATGCCTGATTTTGACACCGACCAACGGAAAAAGGTTTGGGGGCGAAGGTGGCCACGGTACACACCAGAGACCTATATCGGCGTGCTTGGTATCGGCGCCATCGGTGCTGATGTTGCCCAGAAACTGTTAGCGCTCGGCTTTCAGGTGCACGGCTGGAGCCGAACCGAGAAATCCTTGGATGGCGTCACCTGCCATACGGGCGAGAGCGGCCTGTTCAAGATGTTGCCGCAATGCCACCAGATCGTCAGTGTGCTGCCCCTGACGGCGGAGACCAAAGGTATTATCAACAAGCGGACATTGGCGGCTCTACCGCAAGGAGCCTACATCACAAATATTGGACGAGGTGGCCATGTCGTAGATGAAGACTTGCTTATGGCCCTTAAATCCGGACACATCGCGGGCGCGTTTCTCGATGTTTTCAATGAAGAGCCCTTACCCACAGACCACCCTTATTGGGACCACCCCAACGTCATCATGACGCCCCATATCGCCGGCGAAATAGTGCCCCGGTCCTGCGCTCATTCAATTGCCGCCAATATCGAGCGATATCGCAGGGGCGAGCAAGTGCACGGCATCGCCGATCTTGACCGAGGATACTGACCTATGACCGAGCATAGTGCGCTATTTGATTTGATCGACCGCATCGTTTGCCTAGATGTTGGCAGCAGAGGTGTCTCTGGCCTGTTCGAACCAGCCCGCGCCTTGGTAGACGGTCCACTTGCCTATACGGCGGCGAAGCATCTAAACAGTTTGGAGGCGGGCGATAGCGTTTTCATCGTCACGGGATCACTGACACGAGCAGGTGTATCGCCCGATATTGCAGAGAATGACGGTCCCATCGGCTCCGCCGTCCTCGCACGCGCGCTCAGTAAAGGTTTTAACGCCATTCCCGTTATTATCGTCGACGCTTCCATTCGTGAGCGTGTCGCTCGTATGGTGGAGTTCGCGGGCCTGAATGTCGTCTCGCACGAACAAGCCCGTACCGCCACCTCGTTGCCCCGCTTTACCGGCGTCGCGGTCATAGAGAACGGCGCCATTGAAGACGATACTGCTCGCGCCGCCGCAAAAGCGCTTTTGGGCACATATTCACCGAAAGCAGTCATCGCTTGCGAGCGTGCCGGGCTTTCCGCCGACGGCACCTATCGCAACGCACTCGGCCAGGACTACAGCGCCGGGCGCGAAAAACTTGATTACATCGTCGAATACGCACAAGAACAAGACATTCCGACAATTGGGATTGGTGACGGCGGTAATGAAATCGGCATGGGTGCGGTCAAAGCCGCCGTCGCGAAACATATCCCCCATGGGGAAGTGCTCTGCGCGGAAATGGCGACGGATGTGCTCTTGCCGGCCGGTGTCTCCAATTGGGGTTGCTATGCCATTGCCGCAGCGCTTGCGATCCTGCGGAACAACCCTGCACTTGCACACACGCCCGAAGCCGAGCGCAGGCTACTCGATTTCGCCCCCTCTGCCGGGCTTGTGGATGGCATGTCTGGTATGCTGGATGCGACTGCCGACGGCATGCATCCCGACGTTCACGCGAGTATTGTCGAGCTTCTTGCCCAAACAGTGCGGAAGGCGGTCACATAAAGTTTTGTTGCAGGGCGCCGGACTTCGCATTACTTCACAATTCACAACCGTGCCCGCGTGGGCACAACAAAAAACAAACGAGGCACCAATGGGTAAAAAACTTTACACGGGCGATATCTTTCCAGATCTGACGGTGAACGTCGCCGGTGGTGGATCCTTCGACCTGAAAAGCAATCTTGAGGCTAATTACAACATCGTCCTTTTCTATCGAGGGCACTGGTGACCCTACTGTCGCCAGCAGTTAGCCGGCTATGAAGCAAAAAAAGAAGCCCTCGCAGCCACGGGCGCGAAAGTCGTCCTAGCGGGCAGTGTCGACGGTGCCGACAAGATTCCGGAACTCCAAGCCGACCTCAGTTATCCTGTGGCTGTCGACATGACGCGGGAACAAGGCAAATCGTTCGGCGCATGGTGGGATGAAGGGCGAGAAATCATCCAACCGTCCGAATTCATTCTCCGAAAAGACGGCAGCGTCGTCTCAGCGACCTACAGTTCAGGCCCGATCGGGCGCGTCGAGCCGGGAGATGCGGTGAAATTGATCACACTCTACACATCGCGCGATTAAGCACCACAGGTGTCTTGGCAGGGCGCAGATAAATAACTAAATATCTGAGGCCCCTAATTGGGCGAGCCCCCTATTGATTTTGATCTACCGCGCGCGCCAGGAGTCCGCATGACCATCGACATCCCAGGACCAACATCCCATTCCTATTTTTCGCAGAGGCTGCGACTGCATTACGTGGATTGGGGCAACCAGGATGCGCCACCGTTATTGTTGGTCCATGGTGGGCGAGACCATTGCCGTAATTGGGACTGGGTTGCGGAGACGCTCCGCGAGGACTGGCATATCATTGCGCCGGATTTGCGCGGCCACGGCGATTCTCAATGGATGATTGGCGGTAGTTACGGCCTCTCCGATTATGTCTACGACATCGCGCAACTTCTCCATCAAACCAAGCACCAACCGATCACCATCATCGGACACTCACTCGGAGGTTCGATTAGCCTGCAATACACCGCGATTTATCCAGAGACGGTCCGAAAGCTCGTCGCCATCGAAGGTCTCGGTTGGCCGCCGGACGACGTAAAAGAGCGCGAGAGTAAAGCACCGGCGGACAGGGTAACCGAATGGATCAACTTTACGCGCGGCATTTCCGGCCGCGTTCCCCGTCGCTACCCCACTGTCGAAGAAGCTTTCCAGCGGATGCAAGCGGCCAACCCTCATTTAACTCCCGATCAGGCCCGGCATTTGACCGTCCACGGCGTCAACCAAAACGAGGACGGAACCTATAGCTGGAAATACGACAATTATACCCGCATCCGCTCTCCTTTCGGTTTCCCCGAATCTGAGCGACAAAAACTCTGGGAGCGGATTACCTGTCCGACCTTATTGGTCCGCGGCACGGAAAGCTGGGCCAGTGATCCGACCGAAGATGGGCGCGCTAAGTATTTCCAGAACGCCGAAATTGCCAATGTCGAAGGCGCCGGGCACTGGGTGCATCACGACAGGTTGGACGAATTCGTGGGGCTGGTGAAGGGCTTCCTCGCCGATTAAGTGCTTGGCAATTCCACGTAGTAGATGCTGAACAAATCATGGGCATCCGACCACACGGCTTTAGAGACAAATCCCGCTTCGCCCGCGAGTGCCTGGAATTCTTCGATTTCATATTTGTGCGAATTTTCGGTGTGGATCGTCTCACCTTCGGCGAACGAGAATTGATGACCACCAACTTGCATTGTTTGATCCCGTACGCTCACTAAATGCATCTCAATCCGTCCATCGACAGCATTGTAGAGTGCCTCGTGGCGAAACCCATCGACATCGAAATTGCCACCAAGTTCCGCATTAATTCGGGTCAGAAGGTTTAAGTTGAACGCCGCCGTAACACCCGCACCGTCGTTATAGGCGGCGTGAAGGATGGTTTCTTCCTTCTTACGATCTGCACCAATCAACAGCCCCCCACCTGGGCCCACTTGAGCAGCAATCCGCAACAGAAATTCCCTAGCGGCCGACGGCTCGAAATTCCCGATAGTCGAGCCCGGAAAGAACGCCACCCGGCGTTGGTCCGGTTGGATCGCCGGAACGTCAAACGGCTGCAAGAAATCCGTGCAAATGGCGTGAACCTGGATAAACGGATAGTCTCGCGCCAGCGTTTCCGCTGCCATGCGCAGATGTTCCCGTGAAATATCCACTGCGATGTAAGATGCCGGATTGTCCATGGCATCTAGCAAGACACGAACCTTTTCGATAGAGCCACAGCCGTATTCAAGAACCTGTGCCTTGGGTCCGATCGCGGCCGACATTTCAGCAGCTTTCGCCCGCATCAGCGCGGTTTCAGTCCTGGTCGGGTAGTATTCTGGCAATACGCAAATCTGGTCAAATATCCGCGAGCCCACCTCATCGTAGAAAAATTTGCATGGCAGAGTCTTGCTCGTTGTGGACAATCCCGCGACCACATCGCCCAGGAAATCATCTTCCGCAGGTGAAAGATCGCTAAAGGACGCTAGAGCTGATTCAGACATTTGGGGGACACGGTTGCGACATGAAAGGCAGCATAACGGGCTGCCCCTTTTGTCGTCAAATCGCACATGTTCGGAAGCCGCAAATGGTGTCCCGGCGGTCTGGCGTGAAGAAATTCCGATAGGTGTTAGAGATCATCCGCCCCCGCGTCGCCCAGGCTCCGCCACGCAGTACCTTTCGAGTGCCGAACCATGGTTTTGAATAATCTTCGTATGGATCGACAGAAAACCCTGGAAACGGGACAAAGTCGCTCGCCGTCCATTCCCAAACATTGCCGATCATCTGGCGACATCCAAAGGCACTGTCCCCATCCGGATAGGCGGCGACATCGACCAATCCCGTATGTCTGCCATCCAGGTTAGCAGGAGTGCTAAAACCGATAGCCTTGCCCCACGGAAACCTCGATTTCGGCGCTTCAAACAAAAGCTCACCTGCCTCGGGTCCATATGAGGCAGCCGTTTCCCACTCGATTTCGCTCGGAAGGCGACGACCCGCCCAGCGACACCACGCCGTTGCTTCATGCCAATTGACATGGCTTACCGGTTGATTCGGCGGCAAGGGAACATCCGTATCGAACGCACGTGTCCAACATCCACCGTCCTCTCCCCGGCGCCAGTAAACGGGACATTCCGCATTCTCCGATTCGCGCCACTCCCAGCCCTTGCTGTCCCAGAAGCGTTCGTCCCGGTAGCCCCCGTCATCGACAAATGCCAAGAATTCCGAATTAGTCACCGGCGCTTTTGCGATCTGGAACGGTTCGACCGCCACCTCATGCGCCCATTTCTCGTTATCAAAGATGAAAACGTCATCCTGCCTAGATCCCAAAGTAATGGTGCCGCCCGCCACCTCCGCATCACCCGGATGCGCGCCCATCGTTGGCGCGGATTGATCACGTGCCACGCGGAATTCAGGCGCCGGGTATCCAAGCGTCTGACGCGTATAGGTAAACGCCTCGTCATGCATATCTTCGTGAAAGGTTGTCAGTTGATAGAGGTAGGTTTCGTCTTCACTCGCCTCACCGTCGCCCAGCCGTTCGATCATCGCGTCCTCGACCGCCCGCATGTACTGGAAGGTCCCATGCAGGTCCTGCAGCTCTATATCCCACCTTGTGTCATGATGAACCTTCATCGAATTGTAGAGTTTGTCCGTCTGCGGCAAGATCGGGTCTTTACCGTCGATCCGCCGCAGGACGAAATACTCATGGAACCACGCAAGATGCCCGATCTCCCACAACAGCGGATTGACGATACCGAGACGCGGGCCCATCAATTGGTCGTCGTCGAGGCCGTGCACCAATTCAATCGTCCGGGCCCTTGCGTCCACTAGATTGGCGACTAGGGTGTCTTTGGTCAGTCTTTCGCTCATCGTATCCAATTCAATCGCATTTTCATGAAAATCACCATTATCACACCGGCCAAAAAGGGTGACCTCTCCGGTAACCGCGCGACCGCGAACCGTTGGTCAACAGTTCTTAAAAAACTTGGCCATAAACCTCGGACCCTTACCGAATACGACGGCGCGCCGAGCGACGCAATGCTGGCTATCCATGCCTGGCGGAGTGCCGGGGCAATCGAGCAATACCATGAAGTATTTCCCGCAGGGCCGCTGATCCTCTGCCTTGCGGGGACGGATATATACCGATTCCAAGAAAGTAACCCAGAGGAAACTCTGCGCTCAATGGAACTCGCTGATTTGCTGGTCTGCCTGCACGATCTGGTGGGACATTCGATTCCAAAATCGCAGCGCTCGAAATTGCACGTCATCCGCCAATCTGCCGCGCCATTGAAACGCCAAACGCCGTTAGCGCGTGAATTTGAAATCATGGTCGCGGGCCACCTCCGCGACGAGAAAGACCCCTTTCGCGCGGCAATGGCCGTGCGGGGCCTCGACACACGCTATAAAACCCGGATTGTGCATGTGGGGAAAGCCATCGACCCCTCCTTCGCTAAGTCCGCAGAAAAAGAAATGCGGGAGAACACGCGCTATCAATGGCTTGGTGAGATACCCCACTGGAGAGTTCGCCAACGCATGGCCCGCGCCCGCGCGATGGTTATCTCATCCCGCATGGAAGGCGGCGCCAATGTCGTCTCTGAGGCGATCATGGCGGGACTGCCGGTCATCGCCTCGAAGATCGACGGGAATGTCGGCCTGCTTGGTACCGATTACGAAGGGTATTACCCCGTTGAAGACGAGAATGCCCTGCGGGCACTATTGATGCGATTGGAAGACGAGCCGAGGTTTTTGAAGCGGCTGGCTGCGCAGATCTGTGCGCTGAAACCGATGTTTACGGAGAAGCGCGAGCTGGACGAATGGAAACGCGTCTTGAGCGAACTTAACCAACCAGCGTGATCGGCTCCAGGTGATCGCTTTGCGGTAAGATACTGCCGACGATGGTCGCCGTCGGATAACCGGACTTACGCAGCGTCTCGACGCAATTTCCCGCTTCCGCTTCCGGCACCGTGGCCAAAAGTCCGCCTGCGGTTTGCGGATCGAAAATCAACGGCAGTATTTCCGACTCGCGGCCACCATTTGCGTCGCCTCGAATGGCGCGGCGTAATCGGACGTTTTGCGGCTGCAAGGAGGAGAATATCCCGTTCCGCACACAATCCAACGCCCCGTCGAGTAACGGCAATGCTTGCAATTCCAGCTCAACGTCCACTTCCGACGGCTTCGCCATTTCGACCAAATGGCCAAGAAGGCCGAAGCCGGTCACATCGGTACAGGCGGTCGCCCCCCTGGCGAAAAGAATCTCCGAGCCAATTCGATTGGATTGCACCATCGACATTAAGGCATCGTCAATCCAACGTCCCTTAGCGTCGCCTCGCATATCCGCGGCGAATAAGGTTCCCGTGCCGATAGGCTTGGTCAGAATTAGTTTATCGCCCGGCCGCATGCCACCCTTACGCAGGATCTTCTCCCGGTCGGCCAAGCCGTTGATCGAAAAGCCCAACGCCAACTCCGATGCTTCGCTCGTATGCCCACCGACAAGCGACGCTCCCGCATCCGCCAAGACATTCATCGCGCCCGACATCATATGAAAGAGCGCTTCCTCGACCTTGGCTTCAGGCCCGAACGGAACTGATGCGATGGCGAGCGCCGATTGCGGTTCCGCCCCCATCGCAAACACATCGCCCAAAGAATGATTGGCGGCCACCTGGCCGAAGATATACGGATCGTCAACGAAAGCGCGGAAGAAATCAACTGTATGCACCATGACCTTACCCGGTGGCACTTCGACGACGGCAGCGTCATCCGGCTCTTTCAATCCGATCAAAATATCGGGTCGCTTTAACGGCTCCAGCTGTTGCAAGGCACGGGAGAGAACATCAGTGCCGACCTTGGCCCCACACCCACCGCAGCGCATGGCGATGGCGGAAATTTCCTTCATCGCCGCTGCATCTGCCAGACCGGCGGCGATCTCGACCGCAGCCTCTTCTTCCATTTCCGGCAAGTCCTGGTACTTACTCATCCAACGCAAGTCGATCCAGTTCTTAAGCTTCCAGACCCATTCTCCCTCAAGCGCTAGGCCCCATTTTGACCCCACCGCATATTTGTCCCCGGTAGAAACGAGACTGAGGAAATCGCTTTGCGGGCAGAACGGTTTCAGTGAGCGGCTCGTCAGCGCACGGCGCAAATTCTCTGCCAAAGGCGGCCCTTGCCGCACGGCGAACACGCCGGCTTTCGGCCGCGGATGAGCCGCAACCGAGGCAATATCACCTGCCGCGAAGATATCCGGATGGGATTCGGTCTCGAGCGTCTCCTTGACTGCAATAAAACCTCTATCGTCAAGTTTCAGCTTTGTATCGTTCTCGAGCCACGGCGCTGCCCCTGCCGGTGTCACCCAAAGAATTTCATCGAGCTTGAAGTTCGCACCATTCTCACACTCGATCTCGCCATCCGAAACACCGATAACCTTATGACCCGTATGTACCTCGACACCGCGCTCGCGCAGCACACGATTGAACCGGTGGCGCACCGACGGATTGTGGGATACGAGAATATCATCCGCGTCCGTGAACAAATGGAAATTAATATGATCGGAAGACCGTCCTGCTGCTGCGAAATCTGCGCGCAACCGATGCTCTATCGCCAGTAAAACCTCGACGCCACCTGCACCCGCGCCAACGCCGCCGATATGGATTTCACCATCGTGTTCGCGCACCCGGTCGAACAGGCCTTGCCACCGGGCGACAAAATTATTGATCGGTTTGACCGGTGTCACATGTTCCGCCGCACCCGGCGTCTCCAAATGGGGCGTGGAGCCTACATTTACCGAAAGAATGTCGAACGCAACCGGTGGGCGGTTCCGGCAAATCACCTTCTTGTTCACATGGTCGATGCCGACGGCTTCTTCGTGATAGATTCGCGCACCCGCAAACATCGCCAGCGGCCGGAGGTCGATATGTGTTTCATCGAATTCGTAATGACCTGCGATATATCCCGGCAGCATGCCCGAATATGGCGTTAGAACATCCCGAGTGATCAGCGTCACCCGCACGCCCGCCAGCGGCTTCATGCCGAAATTCTTCATAACGGCGACATGGCTATGTCCACCGCCGATGAGCACGAGATCTTTTACAACTGGAGTATCGGATTTCATATACTAAGATCTAACAAAGTACCGTTAACACTACCATCAAAAGAAGCACACCTTTACGTCAGGCGACTTTCGGCTGCGGTCTAAACTTTTATTTAAAACGCTTCCGTAGGACGGCACTTAAAGCGTCCACGATGGTTACCATCACCAAGATGATAAGCAAAATTGCGAAGCATTCATTATATTGCATCAAGCGCAGGCTCGCCATGAGCTCAAGACCAATGCCTCCAGCGCCAACCATCCCCATTACCGTTGACGCTCGAAAGTTATACTCCCAGCGATACATCGCCACATCGGCGAATTGCGGCATCACTTGCGGCAATATGCCATGGGTAATTACCTGTATTTGATTGGCGCCTGCGGCGCGTGCCGCCTCTACCGGCGCCTCATGCGAATGCTCAACCGCTTCCGAAAAGAACTTGCCCACCATCCCGATGGAATGAAGGCCAAGCGCCAAAACACCGGGAAGGGCGCCGAAGCCAACCGCGGCCACAAAAACGATCCCCATAATTAATTCGGGTATGGACCGGAAAATATTGAGAAAACCGCGTGCAATACGGTAGACGGTCGGATTTGGCGTCGTATTCCGCGCGGCAAGTACCCCCAACGGCAACGACAGCACGATCGAGAGCGCCGTACCGGCAATACTCATCGCGATCGTATCGATCATGGGGCGCACCCAGCTTTGCACCTCGGTGAAATCGGGCGGAAACATTTCTGTCAGCAAGGTACCGATCGCCGGGATACCATCCGACATACGTTGCACGTCGAGCAAGTCAGTAAGCCAAGCGCAGAACAAAACTGCGAGGAAGACTAGTCCCACCTGGATCCCGCTCCGGCGCCAACCCCGGCGTTCGATCAAAAGGATTTCGTCCGCGTTTTGCGGCGAATCGCCTTTAACCCTTTCTACATTGCTCACCATGGCCTCACGCCTTCGCGGGTGTCAGATACAATTTTCAAACTGGCTACTTAGTTAGGTTAAGTTTCTTCGATAGATCTCGGATTACGTCGTAATGCGCATCCGTCATGGCGCCAAAGCCTTGCGCTTTAAAGGGCTTAAGAACCTTTTTGTCTTTCAGGCTGGTGAATGCATTTCGGATCGCGTCCTTCAACTCCGGCTTCAGATCGCTGCGCATCGCCCAGGGATACTGCGGATACGGCTTAGAAACCTGAAGGACATTCACCTTATCGAGACTGATGACTTCGCGCTTCACCAGCGTTTCGAAGATTGGCTTACTCAAGCCACCGGCCTGTGCGTGTCCGTTCTGGACGGCAAGCGCGACGGCATCGTGCGCGCCGAGAAAGTTCTCCTTGTAGTCCTTTTTCGTCTCGAGGCCATTATCGAGGAGCATCTTCTTTGGGATGAGATGGCTAGACGTGGAGGCAATATCACCATATGCGACTTCCTTACCCTTTACATCCGAGACCGTCTTAATGCCCGCCGCCTTATTACCGATTAGAACCGCGTGATATGTCGTGCTGCCCTTCTTCATACGCGCTGCAAAAGGTTCGATATCGGCTTTCATTTTCGCGAGCGTGTAGGAAAGTGGTCCGAAATAACCCAACTCCAGTCGGCCAAACCGCATGGCTTCGATCATCGACGAATAGTCTGTCGTGACGACAATTTTGACCTTCTTGCCTAGCTTGGATTCCAGGTAATCCTTCAAGCCTTGGTTTTGCTTAATGATCGTAGCGGCATCCTCATCCGGCAGAAGCGCGACCCGCAACATGTCTGGGTTACTGTCCGCCGCTTGGACTGCGATGTTCAGACTTAAAACAGCGAACAATGCAGCAAAGATGGTTGATATCTTTCGTATCATCATGGTTAGACCTCAAGTTTGGATGGAAAATAGGGGTTTAGGTGTAACTAATCTGCCGCTTCGGCCGTATAAGCTTCCGCCTCGACAGATGTCTTCCGTTCATAAATTTTGTCGAGCGCAACGGCCCCCAATGCGCCCGGCGGGCCATCGAAGACAACTTCACCATCATTCAAGCCAATAATCCGGTCGGCGAACGCTTTCGCGAGATCGACCTGATGAAGGCTGACAATCGTAGGAATTTCATCTTGTTTAGTTATTTGGTGCAACATTCCAAGGACCCGGTGAGCAGTTTCCGGATCGAGGCTCGCCACAGGCTCATCTGCGAGAATGAGATTTGGCTGCTGCGCGATCGCCCTGGCGATGCCGACGCGCTGCTGTTGGCCACCGCTCAAATGGTAAACTCGCTGCAAGGCCCGCGAGAGCAAGCCGACCCTGTCCAGACAGTCAAGCGCCAGACGTCGGTCCACTTCCCCGAACGGTAAGAGTGTCCGCCACATCGAGTATTGGCCCACCCGGCCGACCAAGACATTCTGCAAGCAAGTGTATCGGCCAATCAATTGATGCTGCTGGAAAATCATCGCCGTCTGACGCCGGTGTTTCCGAAGGTTTTCTGTCTCTTCCAGCGTCTCAAGACCTTTTACCACAACGGACCCACTGGTCGGAGCGACAAGATGATTTAAACTTCGCAAAAGGGTCGATTTCCCGGCACCAGATAGTCCAAGCAGGACTGTAAAAGCACGCCGTTCGAAGGCGAGGGTTGTCGGCTTCAATCCGACCACACCATTCGGGTAAATGACCTCGGCGGCTTTCACCTGCAGCATTTGCGAAACGCTGGAACTCATAATTTCCTAAAATCGGTTACTGGCAGCCGCAACGAACGCTAATAACTAGCTGGTTAACTCAGGGTTTATCCTCATATTGCTTACTAACTGTAAACATCAAGTAGCCCACCATTTTTTCCTGGCTCCAAGGCCTCGCCTTCTAGAAGTTGAATTGGAAATGATTGGCCTAGAATTATTAACCCAATGCACTTTCAAGGTCATTTATTATGCCCCTCGATCTAGACCTAATTTCTGAACAATTCCCTGGTGCCGCTAACCAAGTCTATTTGAACTGTGCCGCGCGTGGCCTCACCCCGCGTTCCGCGCGTACAGCCGTGGATGCGGTCCTAGATGGTGGGATGGATGGTAGTGGCGATAAAGATGCCATGTTTGGCTCCGTGGAGCGCGTCCGCAGTGGCTTCGCGCAGATGATCCACGCGGACGCTGATGAAGTCGCAATTACGAAGAATGTATCCGAAGGACTGAACGCAATCATCGCGGCACTGGATTTAAAGGCAGGCGATAATGTGGTGCTCTGCCCCGATTTGGAACATCCAAACAATGTCTATCCATGGCTCCACTTGCGGGAACGATTGGGCGTCGAAGTGCGCACTGTCGTCGGTGAGGACGGACATATCCCAGTCAATCGCATGATCGATGCTATGGACGAGCGAACCCGATGCGTCACCGTGGCGTCTGTGAGCTTTTCGCCTGGGTTTCGAACCGATATGGCGCCGCTCGGCGCGGCATGTCGAAAGCGCGGTGCCTTTTTTCTCGTCGACGGAGTCCAATCCGTCGGTATTGTCGAGACCGATGTCAATGCATTGAAGATTGACGGACTGGCGGTATCAACCCAGAAGGGGTTGCTTGGTCTTTATGGCATGGGGCTGGTGTATTGCCGCCGGGATTGGGCCGAGCGGTTGACACCTGTCTATCTCGCGCGCTTTGGCGTCGATGTTGGCGGTGGAGCCCATGAAGCGGCTTTGGGCTCGGACAATTACAAACTGATGCCGGGCGCGCGCCGCTTCGATCTTGGCAACCACAATTACGTGGGCGCAGCGGCAGCGGCAGAATCCATTGATTTGCTCAATGTTATCGGAATTCCCGCAATCGAGGCTCATGTCCGCGATCTGACCAGACGCCTCGCTGCGGGCTTGCTCGATCTCGATCTACCCGTGGCAGGCGGTGAGCCCGGTGACCATCTCACGAGCCTAATCTGTGTGGGCCGAGACGGCGGTGGTCACGATTCGACCGATGACACAGAAATGGCTTCCCTTTCCAACTTTCTTATCGAGAACAACGTGAAGCATTCGATCCGCAAAGGTCAGATTCGCCTCTCGCTGCATCTCTACAACACCGAAGAAAACGTCGCCGAAGTGCTTGCTCTCACAAAATCGTGGCGCGGAGCGCGCCCCGCCGCCTAAGGCCTATCTAAAATATTCGGGCAATGCCTTCGTGAGATTCGCCCTAACCCGGTCGCGAACAGAGCAATCCATCGCCGGTCTCTGGAACGTCTGTCCGGTCACCTGTTCGAAGAGTTTCACGTATTTAGCACTGAACTCGAGCAAAGTCTCACCCGGGATATCCGGAATAGGATCCTTGTACGGATCGCAACGCGCGCTGATCCACAGCCGCAGGAACTCCTTGTCCAAGCTCTCCGGATTCTCACCGGCCGCCATCCGCACCTCATAACTGTCCGTCATCCAGTATCGACTTGAATCCGGTGTATGCACTTCGTCTGCCAAGGTGATGCGACCGTCTCCGTCAACGCCGAACTCATACTTCGTGTCGACCAGAATAAGACCGTTAGCAGCCGCGATCTCACGTCCCCGCGCAAAAACAGCCAGGCTCAGCTCAGCGAGCTCGTCCCAAACCTTTTGTGACAACAGGTCCTGCTCGACGATTTCCGCGGCCGTGATCGGTGCATCGTGATCACCCTGAGCGGCTTTCGTCGTCGGCGTTAGGATTGTGCTCGGCAATTTCTGGTTTCGGACCAAGCCGTCTGGGAACTCATGCCCGTACATCGTCCGCTCGCCACGCTCGTACATCGGCCAAATGCTGGTCTCCGTAGAACCAGTAAGGTAATCCCGCACCACCATTTCAACAGGCAACATATCGAGACGCTTTGCAATCGCCACATTGGGGTCCGGAAAGTCGACGACGTGATTGGGGCAAATATCACTGGTTTTCTCGAACCAGAACTTTGCGGTCTCGTTCAGCACCTGTCCCTTATTGGGAACAGCCGCCAACACAATATCGAAGGCAGATTGCCGATCGGTTGCAACCATCACTCGACGCCCATCCGGCAAGTCGAATGAATCCCGCACCTTACCGCGTTGGAAGTTTGGCAGCTCGGAGAACTCTCCGTCCGTGAGACAATTTTCGAGAACAGAATCTGAATCTAAGTTCGCGTTCAGCATGATCTATTCTATCTGCTCGAGGTTAAACTATTCAGCCGCGTCAGCGGGCCCGTATCGAGTTTTAATCTCAGCTATGACGTCTCCCAAAGGTTCGACATCGCCACTCTTCATATCAATATCGAAGAGATTCGCTCGGTGGGCGCTCGCGCTTCTATCGCCGACGGCCTCTTCCGGAACAATCACTCGGAAATTGTGAGAGAATGCGTCGACGACGCCAGCCCGGATGCAGCCGCTCGTGGAGACACCGACGACGATCAAGGTGTCGACACGGTCGTAGCGCAACCAGGATTCGAGCGGCGTCTCGAAAAAGCAAGACGGCTTATTTTTGAATACGATAACGTCTTTTCCCTCGCGAGGGGCGTAGGCTTCCGGCCACTCGTCCGCACGAGGATCTTCGCTGTATATGAACTCATCCGCATTGCCGAGTTTCAAATTCCAGATGCCGCGCTGCACGGGATGCCGCCGGTCATCGCGCCGACTGTAAAAGATCGGCAGATCGAGCGTGCGAAAACATTCGGTGATGTCGGTCAGCGCCTGGATCAATTCGGGCATCAATCGGCCGCACTGGGGAAATGCTGGATCGACGAACATTCGCGTCGTGTCGATGTTCAGAAGTGCCGGACGCGCGCCATAGCCAATTTTCCGACCAAACGCTCCCTTCCTGTATGCTTCCATCTCATCGTCGGGAATAAACCCTTGCCACTTCTCAAGCTTGTCCATCTTTCCTCTCCTGTCAGCCGCCTCGCGGATAGATGTTTCTCCGCGACGCCATCGGACTAGATTAGGTTACTAAACGCCGCGACGTTCGATGACAACATTGGGATGCGTCTGATGACCGAAAGCACTGCCGACGTCTTTAAAACAGAAATTTTCACCCTCCAAAATGGCACTACCCTGCCGGATTTAGAGGTCGCATATGAGACATACGGTAGTGCCACAAACGCGAAAGAAAATACAATTCTACTTTTGCACGGCTATACTTCCAGCCCGCATGCGGGTGGAGGCGGCGACTCGAATCCTGGCTGGTGGGAGAATCTCATCGGACCCGGGCGCGCGATCGATACCAACCGCTATTTTGTCGTAACGCCCAATATGCTCGGCTCCGCCTATGGTACGACAGGCCCGAGGAGCATAAACCCAGAGACCGGAAAGCCGTATGGGCCTGATTTTCCGGAAATCACGACCCGCGACATGATCGAGGTTCACAAGCTTTTGCTGGATCATTTAGGCGCGTGTGAACTCGCTGCCGTCATCGGCTATTCTTATGGTGGGTATCTGACCTTCCAATGGGGCGTGACATATCCGACGCGAATGCGGGCCTTGGTCCCGGTCGCGACAGGAATCACGGGCCGAGGCAACGAGAGCACCGTTCGGGAGCTTGAGAAGCAATTTAAATCCGCCGCTGGATGGAATGGCGGACACTACTATGAAGGCGGAGACGGCGTTGGGGACGCGTTGATCGAGTTCCGCTCCAATGTTCTCCGGAACTACGGCGTTGTTGCGGAACTTCGAGACCGGGGCCTCGATGAAGCAGCGGTCGAAGCTCAACTGCAACTCCAAGCCGCAAAATGGGCGGCCGAATTCGACGCTAATTCGCTAATAGTTCTTAGGCGCTGCGCCACGAAATATGACGCAAAACCCGAATCGTCGGAGATCACAGCACCACTGCTTTATATTCTCTCCACGACCGATACTCTGTTCGGTCCCGAATTGGGCGAGCCAACCGTGGCGCATATTCGTAAAATGGCAGGGAGCGACGCCACCTATCATGAGCTCGAATCACCCTATGGGCATCGAGCGCCATCCGTGGATTCGGCAAAATGGGCAGATGTGTTGGAGCGTTTTCTAAACACCTATGCTACCTTGACGGTGGAAGCTGCGGAATAAGCAAAAAGGAATTTTGACGATGACCCATGGAATGGTTTGCGCCCCTCAACCGGAAGCCGTCGAAGCCGGCGCGATCGCACTCAAGAAAGGTGGCAATGCGGTTGACGCCGCGATTACTTGCGCCTTGGTGCAGACCGTCGTCGATCCGATGATGTGCGGTTTAGCGGGCTTCGGCTCCATGCAACTATATCTGCCCAAACACGGCCATCATGGTTATATTGACTTTCACACGACGGCACCCGCCGCCGCTACGCCGGATATGTGGTTGGATGAAATCGAATCTCAGTCTCGCGACGGTTTCGGTTTTATTCTGAAGAACCGCGCGAACGAAGTCGGCTACGAATCAATAATGACCCCCGGGAGCTTGAAAGCCTACTACGAGGCTGTAGAGGAATACGGGACGATGGATTGGAAAGACATCATTCAGCCAGCCATTGATCATGCCGAGGAAGGCTTCACGGTCCGTCCCCATTTCGATGAGTTCTGGAGTGCCTCCAATATCATGGGCCGTATGGCCATGGTCGATAAGCTGCGCCATACGGATGCTGCTCGGGAAATATATTTTAATGAGGACGGCAACACCTACCCAATCGGCTCTAACGTCAAAAATCCAAACATGAAAAGAACACT
Organism: Alphaproteobacteria bacterium; assembly: GCA_049601975.1. Lineage (GTDB taxonomy): Bacteria > Pseudomonadota > Alphaproteobacteria > UBA8366 > UBA8366 > UBA6544. The sequence continues at coordinate 19,269 of JBMYRC010000068.1, forward strand.
GGAACGGATTCGCGATGGCGGCGCCGATCTCTTCTATTCTGGCGAGCTCGCCGAGGAAATTGCCGATGATATGAAGAACAATGGTGGTTTGATGACGCTGGAGGATCTTCGGTCCTACAAGACCGTGCGCAGCGAACCTGTCTGGGGCGAGTATCGAGGTCACAAGGTAGCTTCCAATCAACCGCCGGGAGGCGGTGTGATGATACAGGAAATGCTCCATATTCTGGAGAATTTCGATCTTGGCTCAATGGGGCACAATTCGGCCGACTATATCGCGACCATCGCCGAAGCCATGAAATGGGCAACGATCGACAAAGACAAGAAGATGGGCGATCCCGCCTTCGAGACCGTCCCGATCGGTGAATTTACGGATCGCGCTTATGCCAAAGAGCTGGCGGAGAATATCAAGCGCGGCGAGACGGCAAATGTCGTGCGTTACGGTCAGCCTGAAGAATCGAAGGATACCACCCATGTTACGGTAGTCGACGAGGCTGGAAACGCGGTTTCCATGACCCATTCGCTCGGCATGCCGTCTGGGGTCGTCACCAATGGACTCGGATTTATGTATAACGGCTGCATGGGTGCATTCGACCCACGGCCTGGTTTGCCGGGATCGATCCTTCCCGGAAAGCGTCGTTTCACCGCATTATGTCCGACCATCGTCTTTAAGGGTGACGATCCTTACATCGTGATCGGCGCGCCGGGTGGCACCTTCATTACCATGGGGGTTTTGCAGTCGATCCTAAATGTAATGGATTTTGATATGTCGATGTTGGAAGCTGTTTCCGCACCGCGCATTACCGCGAACAGCAACACCATTGATGTCAGCAACCGAATTCCAAAATTCGTCACTGACGAACTCGTGACGCGCGGGTATCCGGTCGCACGAAGCCCCTTCAGCTATGTCTTCGCGGGTGTTCACGGTATTCGCATCCATGACGGCAAACTGGACGGCGGAGCCGACCCAGGCCGCGATGGTATGGCTTTAGAAGTATAGAGATCAGCGGTTAATTAGATGAAACCTGGCCGAGATTGGCGCCAAACCATAACTTCCTCGCCATCAGGCCTCCCCGGCGATCCACAAACCTAATACGAATATGACAAGTTTGCCAACGGCGGTGCGCTTTGCCCAAATCGCATTCTTGCGTGCATTTTCCGCCTGCTTTTTCTGTATATGCCCACAAGCGATCTGTTCGCGACACGCTCGTCCATCATACGCTGACGCTCTTCCTCTTTCGGGGATAATTTGCGGTTCGATCCGCTGTTATCCACCATTCTTTTAATTCCTACTTCTCATCACCGTAAACGTAAGTTTCGGTTTGTTCACTGAAAATAATTTTTATTACGAACTCTCAATCCGAATACATATGTTTCAACTTCGTTTGTTT
>JBMYRC010000069.1:0-20642 GCA_049601975.1 Alphaproteobacteria bacterium
TTTCATATTCGTCCCGCGTGATGGCGACCCCAACGCCAAGGCTTACTCGGCCGCGTGAGAGGTGATCCAACGTGGCAACCATTTTCCCGAGCCGCGCCGGATCGTGCCAAGGCAGAACCAGTACAGATGTGCCCAACCGCACCGTCTCGGTAGCGCACGCGATGGCGGTCAATACGGTCAACGCATCATGGTAGGGCTTATTGCCCAGGCGCTCCGCGACATAGGTCGAGTGAAACAAATGTTCACGAACCCATACGCTGGCATATCCCAGTCGCTCCGCCGTAACCGCGAGGGTCACGAGGTCGTTGGGGTCCTCGACGCCTTGATTGTTCGGAATGCCAAAACCGACCTTCATAATGATTACTCTCTTACGCTATTCCGCCGCATTCGAGACTATCTTTGCATCAGTACGGCTCGTGAATTTCGGCATCACATCTTCCGCCAGTAAGGTCATGCTGCGTTTACAGAATGCAGGGTCGTCCCACTCGTGTGCCATGGCGGTCAGCATGCCGAAGGGACCAGTCAGCTCGCGCAGTGCGACCAACTTCTCGACAACCGTATCCGGCGAACCCCAGGTCACCTGATACTCGGCGACTTCCTGCCAAGTCATTGTATCCGGATCAAGATGTCCCTCCGGAGCGGCGAACTTCGCCAATCCCCGCGCCCGCAGGGACGACAACAAATAGCGGAACCAGAAGCTGATTGGGCCGTCTGGATTCATGATGTAGTCGTGCGCTTCCTGGTCGCTGGGCGCCACGACGATGCTGCGGGAAACCCGCCAGATGTCGGGGTCTGCTATACGTCCTGCGGTGTCGGCACCTTCGCAGTAAGCTTCCCAGTGACTGGCGGTGTATCGCGGATGCAGGAAGGCCGCGCCCGAGATTGGAATCCAGCCGTTCTCGCCCGCCATCCGGGCGCTTCCTGATTTCGGCGACATGATAGATATGGCGATTGGCGGGTGCGGTTGCTGGAGTGGTTTAATAAAAGCGCCGACGCCATGCTCGATACGATCGACATTCTCGATCTTCACGTTCCAGAACTGGCCTTCACGGGTATAGGGCGGCTCGCCTGCCCAAATGGCGAGGATGTGTTCGATGGATTCCCGCACCATGGCGCCGCGATCCGTATCACCGCCGACCCCATAGAGTTCCACATCAGAGGACAGGCTGCCGTTGCCGATTCCCATCTGAAAGCGGCCATCCGAGAGATGATCGAAGAGCGCTGCTTGCCCCGCGATCTGTGCAGGGTGGTGGTGCGGCATGCAGAAGACGCCAGTGCCCATTTTAATCTGTTTGGTCTCGCCGATCAGCGATGAGAGAAAAACCAAGGGGTCGGTAATCGGCTCCGATGTCGCGGCGGTATGCTCGCCGACCCAAATTTCATGATAGCCGAGTTTGTCGGCCAGAATCACCGTTTCGCGATCCTCTTTGAGGACTTTCGTCAGGTCGTGTTTCGGATCGTGGACGGGCTGCATGAACATGCCGAGGCGCATGATGGTATCCTCCGGGCGGATCAAATTGTGTATTCGAATGGTAGGTTGAGGGGACTTCTACGCCAAGCTCTTGTAAATAAGGTTGATCCCAATCCCGAGTAGGGCGATGAAGAGAACCCGTTGAAAGCCTGTCTGAGAGATACGGTTCCGCAGCCATGTCCCAGCGGCCATACCGATAAGCGCCGGCACCAGGGACGCGGTAGATAACAGTATCTCGTCGCCTGCCAGGACCCGGTTGGCGGCGAGCGTCGCGAATAACGCGGCCATGCTGGAGAGTGCGACAGCGCCCATTGAGGCGACAAACAGGTTCTTGTCGATCCGCAAGGCGACGAAATAGACGATGACGGGGGCCAGCATCACCGTCGCACCGCCGACAATCCCCATGCCACCGGCTGCAATGGGATTGAGCCATTTCTGGGTTCGCTCGGGAATGGACCATTTCTTAGGAATAAACGGCAGCGGGCTCAGGACAACGACGAAGAGTCCGATCGCAAGAGCCATGGCTTCCGGCGGGGCGCTGACGAGAATTTGTGCGCCAATCGCTGATCCGATGGCGAGTGCCAGGAGAAACGGCCAATAGCGGCGCATGACCTCGCCGAAATGTCCGCCCTGAAATAGTAGCCAGAAATTAGTGACGATCACCGGCATCAAGGTGAGGGAGGCCGCAATGGCGGGCTCTACGGCGCCTGCCATGATCGGGACGGCCACGGCAGGCAATCCGCCGCCGACCACGCCTTTGACGAGGCCGGCGAGCAGGAATGCTACCGTGATCGTGAGTATCGAGTCTTGGCTGAGCCCGAAGTCGGGCACTTAGACTGGCGTGCCTTTCGGAAAGACCGGCGGGCGCTTCTCAAGATGCGACTTCAAGCCTTCCTTCACTTCCGATCCCGCGAAGGCCAACATCTCCAACGCCGTCGAGGCGTCGTAGGTCGGGCCCATCATCCGGTACCAGTTGTTGAGCGCGTATTTGGTCCAACGGATGGCGGCGGGGGCGCCGTTCGCCAAGCGGCCGGCAATCTCGAGGGATTTGGCTTCCAAATCCTCGTCTTCGACGCAGAGCGAGACCAGTCCGTATTTCTCGGCGTCTTCGCCGGAGACCGGCTCGTTCAGCATCAGCAAGTACTTCGCTTTTGCCATGCCGCAAAGCAACGGCCAGCAGATCACCGCGTGATCGCCCGCGGGAACGCCGAGGCGCACATGGCCGTCAACGATTTTGGCCGCTTTACCGGCAATCGAAATGTCCGCCAACATGGCAACTACGAGGCCCGCGCCGACCGCCACGCCATTGATCGCGGAGATCACTGGTTTGTTGCAATCGATGACGTTGTAGACGAGATCGCGCGCTTCCTTCCACGCTTGGATGCGCTGGGTCTCGTCACTGATGTTGGCTTCGATCATGCCAAAATCACCGCCGGAGGAGAACGCCTTGCCGGCACCCGTCACGATGACGGCGTCGACGTCGGGGTCAAGGTCGATGTCCTTCCAGATATAAGTGAGCTGGTTGTGACCCTTGGCATCGAGCGAATTATAGGTCTTCGGATTGTTAAAGGTGATCCGCAATACGCGGTCGATGGGAAAGTCGATGTCGAAAGAATCGTATTTAGCGTAACGGTCGGACATGATTGTCTCCTCGGAATTCGTACCTGGGTTAGTAATTAGGCGGCGGAGCACGGAAGGCGAGGTGGTTAAGCACGAAACAGTCGCGTAATTGACGTTGAACTAAGCCCGGCTATTTCCTAACTGGCCTCGCGGTAACGTGGGTGAGAATGACATCGGAGAGATTAATGCCGGACGATAAAAAGACCGCCCTCATCATCGGCGCGACCGGTGTCATCGGTAAAACCTTGACCCAATGGCTGGGGGCCAAAGACGATTGGTCGGTCATCGCGGTCTCTCGGCGGGAGCCGGATTACGATTTCGTGGGAACCCATGTCTCCGCCGACCTGTTCGATCGCGCCGATTGCGAGGCGACATTGGGTGCGCTTCCGGATGTAACGCATCTTTATTACGCGGCTTATACGGACCGACCAAGCTGGGCTGAGCAATGCGCTCCGAATGCGGAGATGTTTGAAAATGCGCTCGCTTCCGTCGAAGACGGCGGCGCGTCGCTACGCCGGGTGATCCTGATGCAGGGCACCAAGTATTACGGCTGCCACCTTGGACCGTTCAAGACGCCGGCACGGGAGGACGACCCCCGGCATCTGCCGCCGAATTTCTATTTCAACCAACAGGACCTGATGGAAACACGCCGTCGTGGTAAGGATTGGTCCTGGGTGTGTCTGCGTCCGCACACGGTGTGCGGACAGGCAGTTGGCATGCCGCTCAATTTGTTGTCGGTCATTGCTGTCTACGCGGCACTTTCGAAAGAGATGGGATTGCCGCTCCGTTGGCCCGGGAAAGCGTTGGCTTTTCACAGGATGTTCCAACTCACCGATGCGGGCCTTCTGGCGCGCGCCGCGGAATGGTCCGGTACGGCCCCCGACGCGGCGGACCAGGCGTTTAACATTACCAACGGTGATTACTTCCGCTGGGAACAATTGTGGCCGAAGATCGCGGCGGCATTCGATATGGAAGCAGGGCCGGTACAAACCGTCGACCTGTCTCGGATGATGGCGGATAAGGAGTCGTTGTGGCGGTCGATGATCGCGAAATACGGATTGCAACCGACAGCCTTCGCGGATGCAGCAAATTGGGCATTTGGGAATTACGTACTCGGCAACGAATGGGACGTCATGTCAGACACGTTGAAGGCCCGCAAAGCAGGCTTCCACGAGTGCCTGGACAGCGAGGCCAAATTTGTGACGCAGCTCAAGGAGCTGCGGTCCGAGAAGTTTGTGCCATAGATTGTTGTGATGCTGGATTTCCACAAAATTACTAATGCGAAAGCGAGCAATTCTCGTTTGTGACCTATCGCCCTATGGGTCACATTGCCTGACCTAATGGTTAGCCTAAGGTTTCGTCATGCAAGAGCCGCAAAAAACATTCGGTCTCGATAAAGTTGCCTGGATCATCATTGCCGGAGCGACGGTGGTGACGATTGCGATGGGCGTGCGGAGTACGTTTGGCGTATTTCTCAATCCACTTTCCGCCGAGCATGGCATCTCCATTAGCATGCTGTCCTTCGCCATTGCCTTGCAGAACCTGGTATGGGGATTGGCGCAGCCGGTGGCGGGCGCGATATCCGACCGTCACGGAGCGGGCCGCGTCATCGCCGTGGGTGGCGTGTTATATGCGGCAGGCCTCGTCGTCGCCGCTCTGTTCTCTGATCCGATAATGATCATCTTCGGTGGTGGTATTCTGATCGGCATGGCGCAAAGCTGCACGACCTTTGCCGTCGTCCTGGGTGTCGTTGGTCGGAATGTCGGTGAAAAACGCCGCCCGATGGCGCTGGGTATCGCGGCGGCCGGCGGCTCCTTCGGCCAAATGGCGGTCGTGCCACTGGCGCAAGGTCTCATAGAAATCGATGGTGTCGTCTTCTCGTTGATGGGAATGGCGGCGTTGACATTCATTCTTGTACCGCTGGCAATGCCCTTGGCGGGAAAGCCCTCGGACGCGGCGGCGGCGAGTGCGCCTGGTCCCGCTCAGGCACTCGGCGCGGTCTTGCGCGGGGCGGTCGGGAATAAGGGCTATGTCCTATTGACGCTCGGTTTCTTTACCTGTGGGTTTCAGGTCGCCTTTATCGGCGTGCATCTTCCGGTCTACCTACTGAACTGCGGATTGCCAACCCACGTAAACCCGGCGACTTTGGCAGCGACGGCGCTCGCGACCATTGGGTTCTTCAATATGGTCGGCACCTATTTCCATGGTATGCTTGGAATGCGATATCAGATGAAGAACCTGCTGGTATGGAACTATACGCTTCGCGGTATCTTTATTCTGATGTTCTTTTTCGCGCCAAAGACCGAAGTCGCTGTGATCGCGTTCGCTATCGGCATGGGGGTGCTATGGTTGGGCACGGTGCCGCTTACTAGTGGGATCATCTCGAAACTGTTCGGCCCGGCCAATCTCGGATTGTTGTTCGGGGTGTGCTTTTTCTCGCATCAGGTGGGCTCGTTCCTTGGTGTGTGGATCGGCGGATATTTATTCGACCTTACGGGCAATTACGACACCATCTGGATTTTGACCGCGCTCGCTGGATTCATGGCGGCGGCGTTCAACTTGCCGATCATGGAACGCTCGGCAGTGCAAACAGCCTAAGTAAGGGTTGAGCGGCGGCCTTATCGCGTTTAGGAAGACGTTATGGCAAGACGTCTTAAACTCGCGACGGTCGGCACCGGCTATTTCGCGCAATTCCACTACGAAGCTTGGAGCCGGATCGAGAATGTCGATCTTGTCGGGCTCTGTACCCTCGACGGCACCATGGGTCGCAATATCGCGGGCCGTTTCGACGTGGATACAGTCCATGGCGATGTCGCCGATATGCTCAACGCGGTGAAACCGGACCTACTCGATATTGTCACGCCACCACCAACTCACCGTCGATTTATCGAAACCGCCGTATCGCGTGGTGTCGCCGTGGTCTGTCAGAAGCCGTTTACGGAAAACCTGGCGGAGGCGGAGGAAATGACGGCGCTGGCGGAAGCGGCGAATGTTCCGCTGATCGTACACGAGAATTTCCGCTTTCAGCCCTGGCATCGTCAGGCCCGTAAGATCTTAGACGAAGGTACGTTGGGCGAGGTCTATCAGATATCATTCCGAATGCGTCCGGGTGACGGGCAGGGGCCGGACGCCTATCTGGAGCGCCAACCCTACTTCCAAACCATGGAACGGTTTTTGGTCCACGAGACGGCAATCCACTTCGTCGATGTGTTCCGCTATCTCATGGGTGAAGTGGAGAGTGTCTACGCCGATCTCACGCGGTTTAATCCGGCGATCAAGGGCGAGGATTCCGGATATATCGTTTTTCAATTCCGCAGTGGCGCGAAGGGGTTGTTCGATGGCAATCGGCTTGTCGACCATGTGGCGGAGAACCGTCGCCTCACCATGGGCGAGATGTTGATCGAAGGCGCTGAAGCGGTGCTGCGGGTCGATGGCGACGGCGGGATGTTTCTGCGCAAGCATGGCTATGATGCCGAAATGCCGGTTGCCTATGATTGGGAGAATCGCGGGTTTGCCGGGGACAGTGTCTATATGCTGCTCCGCCATGTCGTGCAGCATGTCCTCGCGGGCGCCCCGGCGATGAACACGGCGCGGGCGTATCTCACCAATCTAAAAATCGAAAACGCGATCTATCGGTCCAGCGCGGCGGGCGCGAAGGTCGCGTTATAATAACCGGCATTCCCACGAAGGTGGAAATGTGAGCCCGCATGAGTGTCTAGCCGTTTACCGTTTCCAGATCAACGGGCTCCGCCATTGCCCCAGTCGCTCGCATGGCGTCGATCCGGGTTGCTTCACTGCGCTGCCGTTCAACGAAGATTTCCCAGCAATGATTGTCGGGATCGGTGAAATAGATACCGTAGGAAATTCCGTGATCGACGGCTCTCTGCACGTCGACGCCGTTGGCGATTAAGCCTTTGCGGAATTCGCTCAACTCTTGGACCGAGCCGTCGAATTTCAAAGCAATGTGATTGATCGTCTCTTCGCTCTTGGCGACCGGGTTTTCGAACAGCGCGATATCATGATCGTTCTCACCGAAAGATAAGAAGCTGCCGTTGCGCTCCGGACTGTCGACGACGACCGTCATGCCGAGATTCTTGCAATACCAGTCGCGTGAGATGGCGAGGTCGCTGACATAGATGACGGTGTGTCCGAGTTCCATGATTCTGGGCATGTCAAAATCCTTTCGCGTGAGCTTTGAATTTCGAAGCAAACATCTGTGGCGGTCAAGTGCGTTTAGAGGCTACGGGATAATTCCGGGTACTCGGCAACAATTTTTTCGAAGCGTTCGCGGATCGATCCACCGTTCGGATCGTCGCCGACAGCTTCGAACAATCGATGTTTCATGAAGAAGCGCCAATGTACCGGAAGACCCGAGAGTAGGTCGCTGAGTGTCGCGTAATTCTCGTCGGTCCAGATACTTTCGAATTCGTCCCGCTCGGGCCCGAAATCAAAAAAGTTGGTTTTCCGGGCGGTGCTCATGTTGTGGCGACGTGCCATGGTCGCGGGCTCGCTATAGCCACCGTTTTCCAGCACTACGCCATAGGAATTCGAAGCTTCGTCGTCGGTGACAAAGCCGCTCCGCACATCCCGGACTACGGCTTCGGGATCACGCTCCAACGGGTCGCCCCAACCGCCGGAGCCGCCCGATGCGACATGAACGATGTCGCCGGGTCCGATGGTTAGGATATCCGTATTGCCAAGATTGACTTCTTGATTGCCGCCGGGGTTCAGGAGGAAGACCGAGTTACGACCAGCCTTTCCGTTGAGCACACCCCAGGACCGAAACCGGGTGCGGTCACGGTTGCGGGCGGTGATTTTGGTGTTCGGTGCCTGCGCCTGGAACCGCATTTCCGTCGCCAATCCGCCGCGATGTTTCCCAGCTCCGCCGGAATTTTGGGCGAGACCATAGCGGATAATTTTGATTGGCACTTCTGCTTCGTTGATCTCGACCGGTGTGTTCTTCAGGAAGGAACTGTTGGCACCAGACCCTTCGGCGCCGTCTTCCGCCGGATTGCCGCCGGCCCCGCCGGAGATCGGGCCGATTGAGGCAACGACCCGGCGGCTTGTCCTATTGTCGACGCTGTTGACGTTCATGATCGGGCCACCGCTGCACGGCGATGCGGGCAGTCGATCCGGGGCCGCCTGGACGAACGCGCCGAAGGTGATCTCTTGCAGGCGCATGGAGGAGAGTGTGCGCATACCGACCGCGGCCGGGAATTCTGGATTGACGATGGTGCCTTTCGGTAAAATGCAGCGGCACACCCGGGTGACCCCTGAATTCAGGAACAAGGTCGGGTCGAGCGTATAGAGCACGTAGACGAGGCCGACCAGCATCATGACGTGACGTTCTTCGCCGCCGGTCGGAATGTTCATCGACGATTCGAGCTGCGGGTCACTGGTTGAGAAATCAAAGACGCATGAATCGCTTTCGATTGTCAGGTTGAGGGCAATCCGGCATGGCCAGCCGTCGACGGCGTCTTCGTCCATGTAATCCGCGAAGAAATACTCTCCGTCCGGAAGACCGCTGATGATCGCACGAGCCTGCGTCTCGGCGTAATCGAGGAGGTCGTCGATACCGTCGCGAAAGGTGTCGATCCCGAATTTTTCGATCATCTCGTGAACGCGGCGCTCGCCGGTATTTACCGCCGCGAGCTGAGCTTTCAAATCGCCCCAGTTTTGCTCCGGCATGCGGACATTGGTGAGCAAAATATCGAGCACATCCTGATTGATCTCACCGCCCCGCATGATCTTCGTCGGTGGAATACGGATGCCTTCCTGATGCACTTCGGTGAGGGTACGTGACAGGCTGGCGGGCACAGCACCACCCACATCGGTGTTATGGATATGGCCGACGGCGAAGCACGCGATCTCACCTTTGTGGAAGATCGGCTTCCAGATATGCATGTCCGGCGTATGGGTGCACACAAACCCGCTATATGGATCGTTGGTGATGCAAATGTCACCTTCTTCGTAGCGATCGATAGATTTGATCACGTTGCCGTAATTCATGCCGACGAACCACGTCGCACCCAGTTCCGTCGGTGTGGCGAAGGTGAAACCTTCGGCAGTCGTTAGCCCAGTGGTGAAATCCTCGGTCTCCTTGACGAAGGTTGAGTGCGCCGTGCGGTAGAGCGTATAGGCCATGCTCTCGGCGGCGGCCACGCAATGGTTCTTCAGAATTTCGAGTGTGATCTTGTCGATCGCCATGGTCAGGCCTCCAAATTCAGAATGAGGTTGCCAAGTGCATCCACCTCGACCCGGAAGCCCTCGAGGATACAGCTTGTCGTATCGTCCTGCGCGACGATTGCAGGGCCGTTGAAAGATTGGCCGGCCCGCAAGTCCCCGCGCCGGTAAATGTCCGCCTGGCGTTCCTCGCCGTCGCAATAGACGGGTGTTTGCCCGATGGGACTGGGCGGTGCGTCGGAAGTTTCCAAGGGTGATATTTCGGGCTTCGGTGGGACGCCGGAGATAATGAGCCGTAAATTGATGATTTGAAGCGGTGCGGCTTCGTCCGCATATTCGTAGAGCCGAGTGTGTTCGTGATGAAACGCCGCGACGAGAGCATCAATATTCCCGTCTTCTATCCAAGCTCTCTCAAGCGGCGTGTCGATTTCATAGGATTGCCCGCGGTAACGCATATCGGCGGAGACTTTGAGGATCGGCTCGCCGCTGAAACCTTGCTCGTCCTTTAACCAATGAAGCGCGCGTTCTTGTAACTCGACCAGTGCTTCCTGTAATTTATCAGCGACTTCGTCTTTAAGGTCCGCATAGATTGTCCGGATGAAATCGTTGCGCACGTCGGCAATGAGTCCGCCGAAGGCGCTGAGCACGCCCGGTGTCATCGGGACGATGACCCGTCGCATACCGAGCTCGCGCGCGACGAAACAAGCCATCATCGGTCCGGCTCCGCCGAACGCGATCAGGTCGAGTTCGCGGGGGTCGATCCCGTGGCGCGATACTAATTTGCTGACCTCCAAATACATGCCAGAGATCGCCACACGGATGATCGCTTCTGCGGTGTCTTCGCAGGAGAGTCCAATTTGTCTGGCAATTACGTCGATTGCGCTTCTGGCTTTGTCGACGTCGAGTTGGACGGCGCTGTACCCGAGCGCAGACGCACCGAGAAAGCCGGTGACGACAAAGGCATCGGTAATGGTCGCGCGCTCGCCACCCAAGCCATAGCATGCGGGGCCGGGGGTTGAGCCCGCGCTTTCCGGGCCAACCTTGAGGACGCCTTGCGGGTCGACCCAGGCGATGGAGCCGCCACCTTCGCCGATAGACGTGACGGAGACGGTCGGGATGTGGATCGGAAAATCGCCGATCATCTCTCCGACCCTGTATTGTGGCACTCCCGCGCGGATGATGGCGACGTCAGCGCTGGTCCCGCCAACATCGAGGCTCATGGCGGCGGCGGATTTCGTTCCACGCGCGATGCTGGCGGCGCCGATCACGCCGGAAGCGGTGCCGGACAGAAGCATTTGTGCGCATTCGGTTTTGCCAAGTTCCGCCGTCATGACGCCGCCGTTCGATTTCGTCAGCATCGGCTCCGCCGGAACGCCCACACTCTTCAAGGCGTCTTGGAAGGCGGTCAGATAATGAGCGACGCGCGGTTGCACGTATCCCGCGACAACGGCGGTCACCGTGCGCTCGTACTCGCGGATGACGGGCCAGACATCACCGGCGCAAGTCACGGATAGGTCCGGGGCTTCAGCGCGGATAATTTCCGCGACGCGGCGTTCATGTGCGGGATTACGGTATGCATGGAGGAGTGAGACGACAACGCCGTCGCCACCGACTTGGCGGACACGTGCGATGGCCTCGAGCACGCTGTCCTCGTCGAGGGGTTGGTCGATGCTGCCGTCGAAAAGCATACGCTCCCGGATGCCGAAAACCTTGTCACGGCTGACCAACGGCGGCGCGCGGCGCGAAAGCAAATCGTAGGGATCGGGCATCTTCAGACGGGCAACTTCGAGCACGTCTTCGAATTCCGCCGTCGTGAAGAGGCAGAGCTTGATTCCCTTGCGTTGGATGACCGAATTGACCCCGACCGTCGTGCCGTGAGTGAAATAGTCGATCTCACTCGGCACGACACCATACCGCTCGCCGAGCGCCGCGACTCCGTCGATTACTTCTTGGCCAGGCAGGTCCGGAGTCGACAGCACTTTAAGCGTATGCATCGCTCCCGATTCCTCGTCAAAGACACAGAAATCCGTGAACGTGCCGCCAATATCTACACCTACTCTGTATGTCATGGCAGAGATTGTCTTTCGGTGACCCGAGAGGTCAAGCCTCGTTCAAGCCAGAAACGAGCTAAATGTTGACCCTGTCCGATTCGATATCGAATATTCCGTCTATGAAGGGATCTTCATCATCACCATTGCTCATCACGAACGCGCAAGCGCGCAAACTATTCCTCGAACGCCAAGGACTCTCGGCACCCGTGCGGAGTAAACTCTCGACTGACGGATTACTGGAGACGATCCGCGCCTTGGGGTTTGTGCAAGTGGACAGTATCAACACCGTCGCGCGCGCCCATCACATGATCTTGTTTGCCCGAAACCAAACCTATCGCATGGATCAGCTCATCCATTTGCTGGAAACCGAGCGCGCGCTTTTTGAACATTGGACCCACGACGCATCCGTCATTCCGGTCGAGTTTTTCCCGTATTGGCGCCACCGCTTCCAAAGAGACAAGCCAGCACTGCTCGGTCGCTGGCGTAAAGCGCGTCATGAGGGCTTTGAGGAAATCTTCGAGAAAATTCTGACTCAAGTCCGACGCGATGGGCCCACGATGTCGCGGGATATTGGTACGAAACGCAAGACCGGGCGTGGTTGGTGGGATTGGCATCCCGAGAAGACCGCGCTGGAGTTTCATTGGCGCACAGGCAATCTCGCTATTGCTGGTCGTGAGGGCTTCCAGAAAATTTACGACGTCACGGAGAATGTCATTCCGAAGCGTCACCGCGAAGCACGAGTAAAGGAGGTTGCATTCGTCGATTGGGCTTGCCGGTCGGCGCTAGAACGCCTCGGAATGGCGACATCGGGAGAGCTAGCGGCATTTTGGGATTTGGTGACGACTAAGGAATCGGCCGAATGGTGCCGAGACGCGCTGGCGACTGGCGCTTTGATAGAGGTTTTAGTCGAGGGTGACGGAGAGCGGAAACCGACCAAGGCCTTCGCTTTTCCCGATTTGGCGGAGCGCCTGACTGATTTGCCGGAAGCTCTCGACCGCATTCGGGTTCTGTCGCCCTTCGATCCCTTGATCCGGGACCGGAAGCGCTGTTTGCGTCTCTTCGGGTTCGACTACCGGATCGAAATATTCGTCCCCGAAGCGAAACGCCAATACGGGTATTATGTATTCCCGTTGCTGGAAGGTGACCGTTTTATTGGCCGCATCGATATGAAGCATCAAAAAGGCGTTTTATCCATCACTGGATTTTGGCCGGAACCCGGGGTGAAGATGGGGAGGGGACGCAAGGCCGCGCTTGAGGCCGAGCTGGATCGACAGCGCCGATTTGTCGGTGCCGAGAGCATAGTGTTCAACTGTACACTCGATTAGGTCTATTCGTTCAGTCCCTTTCCGGGATAAGGATGCGTCGCGACCCAGTGCTGTGCGATATCCAAGCGGCGCGTGATCCAAACATCGGGCTTATCCATGACGTAATCGAGGAACCGTTTCAGCGCCATGGCACGGGCCGGATGACCGATGATCCGATTGTGCAGACCGATCGACATCATCTTCGGGTGGGTGGCGCCTTCTTCATAGAGCATGTCAAAAGCGTCACGGAAGAAAGCGAACAAGTCGTCCGCCGTACCCATCCAACCGACCAGCTTGCCGTCATTGTTGGTTAATGAGTAGGGCACGATGAGATGCGGGTGTCCGTCGACGGTCTTCCAGAACGGGAGCTCATCGCCGTAATAATCGCTATCGTAGAGAAATCCCCCGTGTTCCAATAACAGTCGTCGCGTGTGGGTGCTGGGGCCGTAGCGGCAATACCAACCTTGCGGCCTCTGCCCGGTGGATTTCTCCAAGGAGGCGACCGCCTTGCGGATATGGTCGCGTTCCTCGTCTTCGCTCAACTCGAAATGCTTGATCCAGCGCCAACCGTGTGAGCAGTCATCGGCATCGGACGTGCGGATGGCTTCGGCGATCTCCGGCGTGCGTTCCAAAGCCAGGGCGCAGGAAAACATGGTTAGTGTTAGGTCGCGTTCCTGGAACAGTCGCAACAACCGCCAAAATCAGACGTGACTGCCGTATTCGAACATGCTCTCGCCCGCCAGATCATGGCTGTCGAGGGCGGGCCTGCCGAAGGCTTCGGCCAGTTGCGTTTCCGTATAGCCTTCGCCGTCTTGCATGGAAGGCTCGGAGCCCTCTTCGACATTAATGACGAAATTCAGCGCGATGCGTGCGCCTACCGGCCATTTCGGGTCCGGCGGGTTGCGTCCATAGCCGACGAGGTCGCGGTCGTATCTCTCGGTCATGCGGGTTCCCCTATGCGGTTCGTTGTTCTGTCAATCTGTCATGGGGGGATTTCCCGGGAACATATTGCGATGCGATTCGGCATCCATCTCGGTCTTGAATTTGTGTCGTGCGGCGAGCTCTACTGCGCGCTCGGCTGCGGGGCGTGCGGTGATCTTATCAACCAGCCGTTTCAGGTGAGGGAAATCACCGAAAGCCTCGTGGGAGAGAACTCGTGGCATCAGCCGCGCCCAACCCCATGTCGCCATGTCTACGATGGTATAGATGTCGCCCAAAATATAGCGGCGGTCGGCGAGCCGGTCGTTGAGGATTCTGTAATGGCGTTTGGCCTCGAACGCGTAGCGGTTCAGCGCATAGGGAATTTTCTCCGGCGCATGAACCTGGAAATGAACGGATTGTCCGGAGTACGGACCGACCCCGGTCGCTACGAACATCAGCCAAGACAAAAAATCACCCCTCGCGGCATCTCCGGCGGGCGGCAGAAACTTTCCGGATTTTTCCGCGAGGTAGAGCAGAATGGCGTTGCTGTCGAAGACAGTGACATCGCCGTCAACGATGGTGGGAGCTTTGGCGTTCGGGTTAATTGCGAGATATCCGTCCGTGTGTTGTTCGCCTTTGCGGGTATCGAGAGGCACTGCTTCGTAGGCGAGCCCAGACTCCTCAAGGAAGAGCGCCACCTTCATCGGGTTCGGGCCGGTGTTGTAGTAAAATTTCAACATTGTCTGCCTCCATCAAAAACTGTGGAGACAAACTTCCGACGGTTGGCGTGATTTGTCTAAACGTATCAGTTGGTCGCTATGCGACAAAGCGAGTGTTGAATTGGGATTGTTGGGCGTAAGGCCCGCTGCTGATTAATGCATGGATGCCGATAAATTGTTCTATCGGTTTTCCTGGTTCGCCAAGTGGCGCTAAAATTTGCTGGTATTCCGGTTGCGATAAGGGTCCGTTTTCCCAGTGGAAGTGTCGAAAACAGGGTTGCTTACTTTCGATCGACGTACAGAGTTGCGATTTCAGTTCCTCATAAATTTCTGAGGGCATGATTTCATCCAGATAGCGACTGGTGATTTCATATCCGACTATTTAATAGAATTGCGTTCCGGCAAGTCGAATTTTCGCGCGGTCAAATTTGCCGGCGGCATATTTCAAATCGAGTATGCAATTTCCGCTCAAGAGAGATCGAATATCCATTGGGTCGATATCGGCACGCGTCGGGATCAGATTTAAACCGCGTTTATCATTCCAGTAAGTTAGGAAATGTTTCAAACTGCCATTTAGGTTATCTGTAATCATGGTCAGGCCTCACGGAAGTATCGGTCGCTCACCGCCAATTTCGATATCAGGCGGTAAACGGTCATCCATCGAGAATGATCGTGAGGCAAAATAATTAAAAGACGGTTACGATGCCCGGAAGATTGAAAATACCGAACTTGAGTCGAAATTATCGATTACATTAAACGGGAAGAGCGCTCAATCCGGTAAAGTGCATTTGTAGTTTCGTTTTCTATAGGGGCGGTCGCATTCCCAATCGTTTCCCGAATAATCGAGATGGGCGTTCTTTGGCAGTTTCACCGCTATGCATGCTTTTTTGTTCGACCGGTATCCGCGCTCGCACTTCCAGCCATTCCCGTAGGAGGCATGCACGATATAGCCAAATTTTGGGACTGCTATCGCAACGCAACCATCATTCGACGCCTTATACCCGTAGTTACATTTCCATCCGGCACCATTGTTGGTTTCCAGAATATGCGCGTTCTCGGGAACCTTGAGGGCTATGCATTGGTTTCCTGATACGCGATGCCCCAAATTGCATTTCCAACCGGGGTCCAACATTGCCGACGTGAGATGCCCGTTTTCTGGGACGTCGATCAGCGAGCAGGTTTTGCCAATCTTTCGATAACCGCGATCACAATTCCAACGGTTTCCATTCGCTGTCAAATATCCGTTTTTTGGAACGAATATTTTAATACAGGTATTGTCGTTTTCTTGAAAACCGCGACTGCAATCCCAACCGCGTTGTCCATGAGCGGCACTGGTTGGATAGGTGTTTGCTGGTCGTTCGACGCTGGCGCAGATACCGCTCTCTTCTCGATAGCCTAATTTACACTCCCATCCGCTGCCAAAGCGCTTCAACTGTGCATTTTGAGGCAACGGTTTGATCGTGCTTTCAGCCATCGATATCTGTGGGAGAAAAATTAAGGCGATCAGGAGTATCAGTAGTTCGCCTATGTAGCTTTGCGGACGCAAGACACGGGTCATTGGATTTCTTTTCGATTTGTTCAAAAATAAACGTAACCCCAACCGGAATACGTGGTGGTTCCGGAAACGCGGGGTGAGATACACATGCGTGCGTAAATTTTTTAATTTCTTAAATAGAAATGGTGTTTGCGTTGCTAATTTCAATATGATTGTAAATAAACGTAAATTTTGATTTTCAAATTAATTTTATGTCATTAAGTATGTATTCATTATTATTGTATAAATATAAAAATAATTGATTATATAATTTTGTGAATATTTAATGAATATGCTTTTGATCTGGTGTTGATTGAAACTGGATTTTCTGAAAGGTCGAGTAAAAAATAAGGACCGGTATTTGTTTGGCAATCAACGGTGCAATTTCCAAACCCGCCGAATTATCTTGCAACGCTTCGCGCGAAGGTTCTTTATGCAAGGGAGTGTCAGTGTTGTTACTGGCGTTTTTCTATATGCTCCTTAAGTAATAATTTGAGCATATTTTATGAAATCAAATAAAAATTAATATTAATACAATACTGGAGTTCTTTCTATGCTTAACTCGAACGTAAAACTATTCGCCTTGGGTGGCGTTGTTGGTGCTATACTGATGGTAATCGTCGGTCTCAGCATGGGATGGCTGGTCACCAGCGGTGGCGCGAATGGCCAAGCAACCGCAATGTCGGAAGCTGCCGTCAAGGATCAACTTGTTCCTATCTGCATGCATCAGTTCAACAACCAAGCGGATAGCGAAAGTAAACTGGAAGCACTGCGTGGGCTTGGAACTTGGAAGCGGGAAGAATTCCTGACATCCGAAGGTCTGGCCAATATGCCGGGTAGTGATTCCGCGGTTCGGGGCGTCGCCCGCGAATGTGCCGTTCGTTTGCTCGAAGCTAAAACCTAAGAGGTTTCCTTCCGGCACGCGGCGATCAAGAACTCGGTATTCCCCTTGGGTCCCTTGATGGGACTCTCGGAGATACCGAGAACTGCCCAACCGATCTCAGCCAACCAGTCTTCCACCTCGCGGCAGACCCGTGCGTGGACGTCTGGATTGCGGACGACACCGCCTTTGCCAACGTCTTTACGACCGGCCTGGAATTGCGGCTTAATCAAAGCGATCAGCGTGGCCGACGGTTTCGCCCGGGCGAGGGGGGCGGGGAGCACTTTTTCCAAGCCGATGAAACTGGCGTCGCAAACCACGATGTCGACGTCCTCCGGGATGTGTTCGACTGTCAGATAGCGAGCATTAGTGCTTTCCAGCACAACGACGCGGACGTCCTGACGTAGCTTCCAATCCAACTGGCCTTTTCCGACATCGACCGCATAGACCTTGGCCGCACCGTTTTGTAGAAGCACGTCGGTGAATCCACCAGTCGATGCACCGACATCGATACATATGCAGTTCGTTGGATCGACTTCGAAATGATCGAGCCCTTGGTCGAGCTTCATGCCACCCCGCGACACCCAGGGATGATCGCCGCCACGAACCGTGATGTTGGCATCTCTGGCGACAAGATCGCCTGATTTATCAATACGTTGCTCGCCGATATACACGGTGCCGGCCATGATCAGCGCTTGCGCCCGGGTGCGGCTGTCCGCCAGACCGAGATCGACCAGCGCCTTATCGGCGCGTATTCGTTTTGCGCCACCGTTCATCGGGCGGCAACCTTGGTCAGCCGGTGGAACCGGAGCGTCAGCAAGAGTGCGACAAATCCAAGCGCGATGAGCAATCCCCACCAGACACCATCACCGCGTATCGGGGTTTCGAACGCCATGTAAAACGCCGCGGGGAAGCCAATGACTAGGTAGGACACCCCGGCGATCATCATGGGAAATCGCGTGTCCCTCAATCCCCGCAGAACATGCGCGGCGATACATTGAATGCCGTCTGACAATTGGAAAAAGGCGGCGATCAACAAAAAGGACATGCCCAAGCTTACCACCGAGGCATTTTCTGGCACGTCCAGGTCGATAAACAATCCAATCAGGAATTGTGGCGATAAGGCGAAGAGCAGTGCCGGAAAGAACATGAACAGAAAGCCGATCCCGATCGCCATCCAACCGGCGCGCCGCATCCCTTCCGTGTCTTTTCGGCCAACGGCGAGCCCCACGCGAATGACGGCCGCCTGCCCAATGCCGAGCGGCACCATGAAGCTGGTGGCCGCGAGATTGAGCGCGATGGTATGCGCCGCGATTTCCGCGGTGCCTAAATTCCCCATCATGAAGGTGGCGGACGCGAAAAGCATATGCTCCATCATGATCATCGCGGTGATTGGGGTTCCGACCCGGAAGATATCCCGAAAAACTGACCAGTCAGGTCGCCAAAATCGACCGAAAACCCGATAGCGCCGTAATCGATTGGCCTTCGATGCGATCAACATGATCGCCGCGCACATCACCAGATTGGTAACCGTCGTCGCGATACCGACGCCCATGACGCCGAGCTTCGGGAATCCCCATACGCCGAAAATCAACGCATAATCGGCGAGGCCGTTGACGAGGAAGCCCGTGCACGTCACGGCCAGGATGAAGCTCGGGCGTTCCATGACGGCGATGAACCCCCGCATGGCGATCACGCAGAGGCCCGGCAAAATGCCCCAAACCGCAGCTCGGACGTATTCCTGAGAGACGACGGCGATGTCCGGCGATTGCCCGAGCAACAGAAAGATTTTCTCCGCCGGCCACAGCGCCAAAATCGACAATAACCCGAGCAGGGTCGCGACCCAGAGTCCTTGGCGGATGGTGCGCCGCATGAGACGTGGGTTTCGGGCACCATGCGCCTGCGCCGCCAATGGGGGGACGGCCGCCAGAATACCCATGCTCAGTAGGTAGAAGACGATATAGAGGGTCGAGCCCAACCCAACCGCTGCCAGCGCATCGCCGCCGAGCCGCCCGATCAACACGGTGTCGGTCAAAGTCAGCGAGAATTGCGCCAATTGCGTCAACGCGAGTGGCCCTGCTAGCCGTGACGTGGCTCGAAACTCGTTCCGCCAGAGGTCGTTGATGTAGATCGCCGGTCTCATGGCCAATGCTTAGACCGGGGAGGAAACGGGGTCACGCGGAATCGGCCTTTAGATCACCAACCGAGCGAGGGTTTACCCGAGGGTCGCATAGGGAATGTCCCGATATTGTTTCGGCTGTTTTTTTTCCACCAGACTGCGATTGAAGGGCGAGAGCGCTAGACAAGTTGCTGAAACATGCTTGTTACGGGAAGAATATTAGATGTTGGATTTTGCAACCATCGTTGGGGTTATCGTCGGTCTAACGGTCGTCTCACTGGCGATCCTTTCCCGCTCGGATTTTTGGATTTTCCTCAATCTGCCCGGATTTCTGATCGTGGTCGGCGGGACCTCGGCGGCGACGATGATCAAATTCCCGATGTCGGGGATATTCATAGCCTTGCCGGTGGGATTGAAAGCCGCCTTTACGAACGAGAAGGACAGTCCGCGCGATTATATCCGCGATGTGATCAAATTGAGCAAGATCAGCCGCGAAAAGGGGTTGGTTGCTCTCGATGCAGTTAAGTTACGGAATTCTTTTTTCCAGCAACGGGTCCAACTTTGCGCCGACTGCCGCGACATCCCCTATATCGGCAAAATTCTCACGCAACAAATGTCGAACTCGATCCAAGAAGAAGAACTTGGGGCGAAAATATTCACCGCCATAGGCGAATCTGCGCCCGCATTCGGTATGTTCGGAACACTCGTCGGATTTGTCCAGATGCTCAGCAATATGAGCGACCCGACGAGTATCGGTCCCGCCATGGCCATCGCACTTCTGACCACGCTTTACGGAGTGCTCATCGCAAACCTAGTCGCCTTGCCAATTGCCGAAAAGCTGGGGGCTAAGGCGGAGCAGTCGAAGGTCCTGCGCGCGTTGATTATCGAGTGCGTGTTCCAAATTCAGCAATTGCAGACCTCCACGACGATGCAGGAAGTGCTCGAGCCGTTCCTGCCGGAGAAGCGCCCACCACCCGGCGGCGGACAGAGCTATACGGCGCGCGCTAAGCAGCCAATCGCGAAAGCGGTTTAGGACAGATGATGGTCAGCCAAACTGCGGAAAAGTCACTCTTAAAGGGCGCGCCCGGATGGATGGTCACCTTTGCCGATCTCATGGCGCTATTGGTCGCGTTGTTCGTTCTGATTCTTTCGTTTGCGGATTTTGATGAAGATGGCTTCGCGAAGAAGTCAAACTCAATCGCCAAAGCGTTTAATGCGGAACGCGATTCCATTCCCTTTACCCGGCTGCAATTGGGCGCCTCGATGCCGGAGACGTCGGATACGCCGCGGGACGATTTCGGAGATTATGATCTCGAGTGGATTTTTCAAACCTTGGACGCGCTCGAACTGGTCTTGGCGACTGAAATTCAGAGCGGCGCGTTAATGGTCGCACAGGCCGTCGACGGCGTCGTCGTGACTCTGGATGAGGGTATGCTTTTTGCGCCTCAAGATGGCCGTCTATCGGAAAAAGCTGTAAACACGTTAGACGCGGTTGGGCAATTTATCTCGGGCGTTGAAGGCCGTATCGTGGTCTCCGGTCTTACGGATTCGGAGCCCGTCCGGAATAGCAAATACACCTCGAATTGGGATTTTTCCGCCTCTCGTGCCGCGGCGGTTGTGCAGTATTTGCTAACTCGTCACAAAGTCGACCAAGCGCGGGCGTCGGTGCAAGGATTCGCCGATAGCCGCCCATTGAACGAGGGCCATACGTTTGCGGCGAACAGCAAGAATAGCCGCATCGAAATTCTGCTGACCCAAGCCCATAATTCGCAATAGCGGGCGCACCTCTATCTTATAGCGTCTAAAACTATTAAGCGGACCAATCCG
Source organism: Alphaproteobacteria bacterium (assembly GCA_049601975.1). Taxonomy (GTDB): domain Bacteria; phylum Pseudomonadota; class Alphaproteobacteria; order UBA8366; family UBA8366; genus UBA6544. The sequence goes on from JBMYRC010000069.1 coordinate 20,630, forward strand.
TATCGCCGACCAG
>JBMYRC010000070.1:0-20469 GCA_049601975.1 Alphaproteobacteria bacterium
GCAGAAGGGATATCCGATAGTGATCTCGATTTCATCATGGATATTAATCTGACCGAAGCGCTGGTGTGTACCCGCGCGGTCGGACCGCACATGCTGGCGCGCCGCGCCGGGAAGGTCATCAACATTTCCTCTTGGACGGTGCTGCAAGGGGGCGGTGAAATGGTGCTCTATACGACGGCGAAGACCGCCTTGTCCGGATTCACCCGGGCGCAGGCGCTCGAATGGGCACCCTACGGCATTCACGTGAATTGCATCGCGCCGGGTCTGTTTCCCGATGTTGTGACTGGCGGTGAGGAACGCGTGCGTATGTCAGAGGAGCGAGCGAAGCGCGAAGTTCCGTTAGGCCGCACGGGGCAGCTCAAGGAGGTCGGCTATTTGGCGCTCTATTTGGCGTCGAGTGCCTCCGATTATATGACCGGGCAAACCTTGATGCTAGATGGAGGGCTTAGCCTATGAAACGGCTCGCGGGGAAAAACGCGGTGGTAACGGGTGCGGCCTCCGGGGCTGGTCGGGCCACCAGTCTTTTGTTTGCACGAGAGGGAGCCGCCGTTGCCTGTGTCGATATCGATAGGGAGATGGGCGAGGAGACAGTGGAAATGATCCGAGACGAGGGCGGCGACACCGTCTTCATCGAAACCGACCTCACCGACCCGGCGGCCATTGAAGCGATGGCTAAAACTTGCATGGAGTGGCGAGCGGAAATTCATGTGCTCTACAACAATGCGGGCATCGCCGAACGTGCGGAATTCGAGGACATAACGCTAGAAGATTGGGAACGCCAAATAGCCGTGAACCTCACTGCGCCGTTTCTCTGCAGTCAAAAACTGTTGCCGGCATTGAAGGCAGCGAACGGCGCGTCGATTATCCATCACGGCTCCATCGACGGGGTGTTGGGCAATCCGTCGTTGGTGGCTTACTCCGCATCAAAAGGCGGTCTGCAGCCGTTGACCCATGTAATGGGATATTGGCTGGCACCGGACGGCATTCGCGTGAACTGTATCAATTCCGGAGCATTACGAGAAAGCAGTCAGGGCATCCCCGTCCGGCTCACTCAAGACAATCGCTCAGGCGCTCCGATGAGCGATGTTCAGCGGCGTGCCACGCCGTTGGGGCGACCCGGTTTCGTCGAAGAGGCGGCCGATGTGGCGCTGTACTTGGCGAGCGACGAATCTAGTTACGTAAGCGGTAGCGTCATCACACTCGATGGCGGCCGCACCGGGCTTACTCCCGGCACTTTTTGAAAGGTAGTAAGATGAAAATACACCACGCCCCCAATACCCGTTCCGTCCGCGCCGTGTGGTTGCTGGAGGAATTGGGTATTCCTTATGAATTGGAAATGCACAAACTCGGCGATCCCGCTATGCGGTCGCCCGAGTATCGAAAGGTGCATCCAATGGGGCGGGTTCCGGCACTGGAAGACGGTGATGTGACGATCTTCGAGAGCGGCGCCATCGTCGAGTATGTTTTGGCGCGTCACGGAGGCGGGCGGATGCGACCTGAGGTCGATGCACCGGAATTCCCGGCCTATTTGCAATGGCTCCATTACGCGGAAGGCATGATTATGCCGCCGGTCAATATCATCGTTGTGGAAACCATCTTGCTGCCGCCGGAACGCCGCAATGATACCAACGTCGCACGGGCGACTAAGTTGTTGGGACAGATGCTGAGCGCGGTCGACGCGCATATGGAGGGCCGCGAGTATCTCGCTGGTGAATTCTCGGGTGCTGACATCATGACCGGCCATGCATGCACGGTCTCACGGCGGTTGGGAGCGGACGTTTCCGACAAGTCGAATGTCGAAGCCTACATCGAACGCTGCAACGCGCGTCCCGCCATGCAAAAGGCTTGGTCGGTAACCTAGAGCCTAAGCAGCGATTACCGGACCGTCGCCGACGACGGTGGTGCGATGCATCACGCGCCGCGTGCCCAAATCATAGGGTGTCACACGGTGCATGGTGCAGCGGTTGTCCCACATGACGATGTCGTGCGGTGTCCATTTGTGGATATAGACGAACTCCGGGCGTTCAGCGAATTCCGTTAGCTCGGCAATAAGCTCAAGCGATTCGGGTGTCGCCATACCTTCGACGGCTTCGTTGTAAATCGGGCTTATATAGAGCGAGACCCGACCGGTCACCGGATGTCGCCGGGAGAGTGGTTGCCAGACAGGTGGCATCGAAGCCCGTTCCGCATCGGTTAAGGGTTTGATTGGTGCTAGTTTCGTCAGGTGTTCGAAGTCGTGGCACATCTTCCGGCCATCGACTTTCTGTCGGAGCCGGTCCGGGAGCGCTTCGTAGACCCGGTACATATTACTGAAGCAGGTCTCTCCACCGTCGTCTGTGATCTCGATGCCGTGCAAGATGGAGCCCATGGACGGTGTGGCGCGGTAACTGCTGTCTGTGTGCCATCGTTGGGCGAGAGAGATTTGCGCGACCGTCGGATGATCAGGCTGCATGAGCGCGCCCGTATCGTCGACATTCGATACCCGGAAGATTTCCGGCGCATGCGCGGATTTAATAATCTTCTGATGGTGGCGCTCCAAATCACCGAACATCCTCGCAAATTCGATATGTTGATCGTCACTGATAGCTTGGTTGGGTAAAACGATAACGAGATGTTCCATCCATGCGGCATGGACAGCTGAAAATGTTTCCTCGGACAGGTCACGCGTGAGATCGAGACTCGTTACCTTCGCGCCCAATGCCGGATGCAACGGTTCTACGTGAATGTCGGTCATTCTCTCATTCCTCTGCGAACTCGAACCCCATGGCACGCGTATGGTAATAGAGGCCGCCGTCCTGGACGATCAGGAACATGGCGCGGCTATTGCCACTATTGTGATGCGAATGGAACGAAACCGCAGGCGTAATCGTCGTTGCCCACGGTGACCAATCCTTGCGTTTGCCGTCGACCATCGAATAGCAACCTTCTCCACTCACGACTAAGGAGACGGCAACAGAATTATGCCGGTGCGGCCGTTGAACTGCACCGCCGGGCAATGAGTTCATGGCGAGCGTCAATGTCGGCAAGACGTTGCGGTTGGCTTCCTGTTGCTCGGAAGACAACACGATGGCGTAACCCGGAAGTTCATTTTCTTCCGCATGTTCGTAGAGATAATCGATCTGTCCTTTGATATCCTCCGCCGTGAAATGCACGACCTCAGTCGGCGCGTCGCCTCGGGCAGGGGGCTGCAATCCCTCGAAGGCGACTTGGGGTTCGTTGCTCACGACCCATAGCACCGCATCTTCGTCGCCCGCTTGATGGTTTTGCACGGTGCCGCCGGGAAACAGCATGATGTCTCCGGGCTTCCAAGTGATCTCTTCGCCATTGCACTCCGTCACGCCGTCGCCCTGGATTACATAGGCGATGATACCACTGGCCCGCGGTTCCATTGTGAGGCTTTCCTCGGCCCGGATGCGGGCATAGCTCGCCAGTACCAACGGCGAGGTCGCCGGGAAGGCGAATTCAAGTTGCTCGGAGATATCGCAGTCGATGACGCCGGTATCCGTTTCCGGGTTCAACGCCGTGGCAGGCTCGTCAACGAACGCCATGTCGGGAACTTCCGGCAGTTTGACGTCGAAGGCATTGCCGGAGTTAAAGAACCGAGCGCGGCTCTGCGCCGCCGTTTCCGGTGCGGCCGGATGCTGCGCCGGCATTTCCGAGACGCGAGGTGTGTGGGCGGTGTCAGACATATTGGTCTCCTCACAACATGAATAGAAATAGATAGGTTGATCCGGCGGTTAGACCGCCATTGCCATACCGTCGGTCGCGGGGTCAGCACCGCCGTCCCATTTGCCGTCGACAATGCGGATCGCGTGAACCCAGGCAAAAGTGTAGCTGACCGGATGGCGTACCACCGGATAGCCCTGCGCCCTGAGGTCTCGTTCGGCGGAGCGCAAGATACGGTTTGAAATTTCAATGTTGTTGGAGGTGGCCGCAATTCGTGGGGCCGACACCGCTTCTTGAGCGTTCATATCGAAATCCAGCACGTTGAGCATGACCTGCAGATTGCCCATCGTGATATAGGTCGCCCCTGGTGCGCCCAGCACGAGAAATGGCTTGTCGTCTTTGAAAACGATTGTCGGAGAGACGGCGGTGAAGCGTGCCTTACCAGGGGCTAACGATCCGGAGCGACCGGGGCGGGGGTCGAATACCGTCATCGCGCCGTTATACATAAAGCCAAGCCCGTCGGTGACGACGCCTGACGGCTGACCAAGTGTGTGGGTCATAGTCACGCAATTGCCGTGCTCGTCTGTAACGGTGACTTGCGTCGTGTTTTTACTTTCTTGGCCGCCGTTATTGAGGCGGGCGACGTCGGCCTTCTCACCGCGCTTGATCTTCTCTGCCATGCGCGCGGCATATTCCTTCGACGTCAGTTCATCCATTGGAACGTCGTAGAAGCGCGGGTCACCGACCCTGGTGTCCTTGTCGATGGTGGCGATCTTCATCGCCTCCGCGACCACACGGATATATTCGGGCGAGTTATGCCCGATGGTCCGGAGGTCGAAATTCTCGAGAATGTTCAGCATCTCGATCAGTATAATGCCGCCGCCGGGTGGATGATTGGTTGAGAAGCGATATCCCCGGTACTCACCCCAGAGTGGCTCGTTTTCTTCTGGTGCGCAATTCGCGAGATCTTCGTGAGAGATAAGGCCGCCATTGGCTTTCATGTCGGCGACGATCTTGTCGGCAATTTCGCCTTGATAAAAATCTTCGATCCCATGTTCCGCAATCCGCCGCATTGTCCGACCCATATCCCGATTGCGTAGGATATCACCGACGCCGAGGACCGTGCCGTCCTTGCGGCAGTAAATTTTTCGCGTCGCCGGTAACTTGTTCACCATGGAAATGTTGGCGTCACGGCCAGCGATCGGTGGCATGTTCCAAAACGCGCTCATATGCGGGCGGATCATGACGCCGTCCTCGCAATACGCGATGGCCGGTTGGATCAGCTCCGCGATTGATTTGGTGCCATAGCGCGACAGCACCTCGCCGAAGGTTGCCAGAGTGCGCGGCGTGGTGATGGCACCGTATCCGAATTCGTTAACGCGGCCTTTCAGAATGAAACCCCATCCGTCGAGCGCCTCATGTTCGATCAGGTGCTCCCACATATCCGCCTTGGTCGCGAGGGGCGAGCGGCCATGAAAGTCGAATGTGGTGTGAACGCCTAGCGACGGTAGATAGAGCTGAATATTGCCGAATCCGGCGATGCCGCACATCTGCGGATCGACCGCTGTCTGCACCAGCGCGCAGGCAATGGCAGCGTCGACGGCGTTACCACCAGCTTTAAAGACCTCGATACCCGCTTCGACGGATTCCGGTTGCGGGGCGGAAATCATTCCATGGGTCATATGTGCGATTTTCCCTGCGGTAATGGCGAATAACGGTCAGGGGCATATTTACCTTTCGAACGGGTGATTTCCAAAAGATAATGCAGCTCGTTAATCCTCCGGAATTGTTTTGGATAATTTGTATGTGCGGCATCGTTGGCCTCTATCTTAAGAACCCTGAAATTCGAGATCAGCTCGGTGCCTATTTTTCACCTATGCTGGAACAAATGTCGGACCGTGGTCCCGACAGCGCTGGTGTCGCCATCTATCGGGACGATGTGTCTCAATCCGCCAAAGTAACGTTGTACGATCCCGATCCCAATTTTAATTGGACGGAGGTCGCTGCCGAGTCTACCCGCGATCTAGGCGTCGAGATCTCGGCAGCGTGCATATCAAGCCACGCGATTTTGAGCGGCGAGATTGAGTCCGCCATCTTGCGTCGTTGGGTAGAGGAGAAAAGGCCGAGCATTCGAGTTATGAGTTCGGGCAATAATCTCGAAATTTATAAAGAGGTTGGTCTGCCGTCCGATGTTTTGACCCGTTTTGGTATCCCACAGGTCAGGGGTAGCCATGCGATTGGCCACACCCGAATGGCGACGGAAAGTGCCGTCACGACGGAAGGAGCGCATCCCTTCAATACCGGCGACGATTTATGCCTTGTTCATAATGGTTCGCTTTCCAATCACCATCGGTTGCGGGATTGGTTGCGGGAGCATGCAGATTTTAAATTCCAGACGGAGAACGATAGCGAAGTCGCTGCCGCCTATCTGACTTGGCGCCTAGGGCAGGGGGCGACGATAGCGGAAGCGTTGGAGGCGGCGCTGCTCGACCTTGATGGTTTCTATACGTTTGCTATCGGCACGCGCGATGGTTTTTCGGTGTTGCGAGACCCGATTGCCTGCAAACCTGCCGTGATGGCGGAAACAGAAAACTGGGTGGCAATGGCGTCTGAGTTTCGGGCTCTTGCGCAATTGCCGGGTGTTGATGAGGCGCGTGTTTGGGAGCCCGAACCGTCGACTGTCTATAGCTGGGGGCAAGCCTAAGACGATGGAAATTATAGATCTAAATTTGGTCCCAGTGCGGGAGCTGAATCAGCGCCTGCAAATTCGGGACGGTGTCGTAAACGAACAAGAATTCCAGGTCCTACATCCAGGTGGTCGTCATGCTCTCTCGGTTGGTCTCACTCATCCCATCGACGTCACAATCGAGGGACACACCGGGTATTACTGCGGCGGCATGAATCAGGAAGCGAAGATCACCGTGAACGGGAATGTCGGCACCGGTGTCGCCGAAAATATGATGTCCGGGTGCGTGCACGTGAAGGGCGATGCGAGCCAATCGGCCGGCGCGACCGCACATGGCGGCTTGCTGATGATTGAAGGCGATGCCAGTGCCCGCTGCGCGATCTCTTTGAAGGGCGGCGATGTTGTGGTCTGTGGCTCAGTTGGTCACATGGCGGCATTCATGGCGCAAGCGGGCCGGTTGGTCGTGTTGGGAGATGTCGGCGACGACTTGGGCGATTCTCTCTATGAAGCGGATATCTATGTCGGCGGAACCGTCGCCAGTCTCGGTGCGGATTGTGAAGAGAAAGAGATGACTTCCGATTGCCGGAGAGAGCTCGAGAAGCTTTTGGCGGAAGCGGGTGTGACGGCTGACGTTACCAAGTTTCGGCGCTACGGATCGGCCAAAAAACTCTACCATTTTAACATCGACAATGCCGGCGACTACTAGGCGGAGAATGTGATGAACGATCGAAATGACGCGTCCGGCTCCGCGACTTATACGCCGAAGGTTATCGATGAAATTCACCGGGCTGCACGCGAAGGTATCTACTCGATCAGAGGGGCCGGGGCCAAACGCCCGGTGCCGAATTTCGACGATTTGGTGTTTCTCGGCGCGTCGATGTCGCGCTATCCGTTGGAGGGATACCGGGAGCGCTGCGATACCAACGTCGTGATCGGCGCACGCTATGCCTCCAAACCGATTGAGCTCGATATACCGATTACCATCGCGGGCATGAGCTTCGGCGCCTTGGGGGCTAATGCGAAGCGCGCCCTCGGGTTGGGCGCGAGCGCCATGGGGACGAGTACGACCACCGGGGACGGCGGTATGACACAAGAGGAACGCGAAGCCTCGAAGACACTGGTCTACCAATATCTGCCGTCACGTTATGGCATGACTCCGGACCAACTCCGCCAAGCGGATGCGATTGAAGTGGTCGTGGGGCAGGGTGCGAAGCCCGGTGGTGGTGGGATGTTGCTAGGCCAGAAGATCACTGACCGCGTGGCCGAGATGCGCACCTTACCCGCTGGCATCGACCAGCGTAGCGCCTGCCGTCATCCGGATTGGACGGGGCCGGACGATCTCGAGATAAAAATTCAGGAATTGCGCGAAATCACCAATTGGGAAAAGCCGATCTACGTGAAGGTCGGCGCGACCCGGACACGCTATGACGTTATGCTCGCGGTCAAGGCTGGAGCTGATGCCGTGGTGATCGATGGGATGCAGGGCGGCACGGCGGCGACGCAGGATATTTTTATCGAGGATGTCGGCATCCCGACATTACCGGCCGTGCGCCTCGCCGTAGAAGCGCTGCAAGAGCTCGACATGCATCGCAAGGTCCAGCTGATCGTCTCCGGTGGTATTCGCACCGGCGGCGACGTCGCCAAGGCATTGGCTTTGGGGGCGGATGCGGTTTCCATCGGTATGGCGGCGCTCATGGCGCTGAATTGTAACGCTCCTCTATTCGAGGATGATTACGCGGCGCTCGGGACAAGGCCGGGCGAATGTCATATGTGCCACACCGGTCGGTGTCCCGTCGGCATCACCACGCAAGATGTGGAATTGGAAAAGCGACTAGACCCGGAAGAGGGCGCTCGGCGGGTGCGAAACTATCTTTCGACCTTGACGATGGAGTGCCAAACTTTGGCGCGTGCGTGCGGTAAATCTCACGTCCACAACCTCGAGCCGGAAGATATGGTGGCGCTGACGGTAGAGGCGGCGGCTATGGCACGGGTCCCCTTGGCGGGGACCGACTGGATACCGGGTATAAATAAATAAAACTCAGCATTACGGGGGGAGACGCAAAATGGCCGGCAAGCTCGAAGCTTTCGCGAAGAAGCATGGCATTGAGTACTTTTTGTTTAATTTCACGGATCTTCGGGGTGTTCAGCGTTCCAAGCTCGTCCCGGCGTCGGCGGCTCCGGCGATGGAAAAGGGTGGCGCCGGATTCGCCGGATTCGCTGCATATTTGGATATGACTCCCGCGTTTCCGGATATGTTCGCGGTGCCTGATGCCTCAAGCTTAATGCAGTTGCCGTGGAAACCGGAAGTGGCCTGGGTCGCTGGTGACTTGGTGATGGAAGGAGTTCCGGTCGCCCAAGCTCCCCGGGTCGTCTTGAAGCGCCTTCTCAACGCCGCCATGAAAAAAGGACTTCGCCTGAAGACAGGGGTCGAGGCCGAGTATCATCTGATCGATCCGGAGGGGACCGATATCTCCGACCCTCACGATATCGCCGGCAAACCATGTTACGACCAATCCGCACTCATGCGGCGGTATGAGGTCATAGCGGAAATTTGCGATGCCATGCTAGGGCTTGGTTGGGGGCCGTATCAGAACGATCATGAGGACGCGAATGGTCAGTTTGAGATGAATTGGCAATACGACGACGCGTTGGTGACGGCGGACCGACACGCCTTTTTTAAGTTCATGGTGAAATCAATTGCGGAGAAACACGGACTGCGCGCGACTTTTATGCCAAAGCCGTTTCTGCATCTGACTGGCAACGGTTGTCACGCTCACGCCTCTGTCTGGGACAAAACGGGTAAGAAGAACCTGTTCTTCGAGAAGAAAGACGAACTCGGCCTGTCGCAATTAGCACATCATTTTCTCGGCGGTGTCTTGCGCCATGCGGAAGGCTTGTGCGCGCTCACGAACCCGACTGTAAACAGTTATAAGCGTCTCAATGCGCCGGTTACGGCATCGGGGGCGACATGGGCGCCGAACGTGGTGACGTGGTCCGGTAATAATCGCACTCATATGGTGCGCACACCGGATGCGGGCCGTTTGGAGTTACGCCTCGCCGATGGGGCTGCTAATCCGTATCTATTGCAGGCGGCCTATCTGGCGGCAGGTCTCGACGGAATCGAAAACAAGATCGATCCCGGCAAGCGATTGGACTTAGATATGTATGCGGAGGGCCACAAAGTTCGGGCTCAGAGATTACCGCTCTATCTGATTGACGCGATCCGTGCGTTCGAACGCAACAAGGCCTTCAAGGCGGCTTTAGGTGATGAATTCGCCGCTGCTTACATAAAGATAAAAACCGATGAGTGGAACGATTATTCCCGCCATCTTACAGATTGGGAGCGGGTCAATACGCTCGACTGCTAATCCGCGCAGCGGACATAAAAAAATCCCCGATGCCGCTTTGAAGGCGACATAGGGGATATTCGCAACAGCTATATTTTATTGGCGCCAGTCGTCGATGCACTCACGCTCCAGTTTCCGGATCATTGCCGGCCACTGCATGTTCTTCGAAGCGCTGCCGCCTTTGCCGAAGATCTTCTTGCCGATGTCGATGGTGAAGTCCTGTACCTCCTTCGAGGGCGGCTGAAGCTCCTGGTTCAGGCTCAACATATCCACCTGGTATTGGCAGGCGGCTTCCATGCGGTACATCCAGAAAAATGCTTCGCCAATGGTTTCACCGACAGTCAAAAGACCATGGTTGCGCAGCACCAGAATGTTGCCGCCGCCGAGGCTTTTGACGATACGCTCGCGCTCATCATGGTCGAGAGCGACGGATTCGTAATCGTGATATCCGACGAAACCGAGAATGGTCAGTGCCTTTTGATGATAGGGCAATAGACCGTCTTTCATGCAGGAGACCGCATTGCCCGCGCGTGTGTGCGTGTGCAGGACAGCGTTCATCTCATGCGATGCCATGTGGACCGCGGAGTGAATCGTGAAGCCCGCCGGATTGATCGGGTATTCGCTCTCGGTCAGCATCTTGCCGTCTTGGTCGACCTTCACCAGCGATGATGCGGTGATCTCTCCGAACAGCATGCCGTAGGGGTTCAACAGAAAATGGTCGGTACCGGGAACCCGCAATGAAATATGGGTGCCGAAGAGGTCGCTCCATCCGTAATGATCGACGAGGCGATAACACGCGGCGAGGTCGCAACGCGCTTCCCATTCCTCGGGGCTGTAGTCGCCCGGGACGGGGCCGTATTTGCTGAGAGCAGCTGAAGACATCGTTTAACTTCCTTTCAGAGTGATCGTGTTAGTCAACGAGATAGGGCACGGGGACCCGATTGGCGAGCGGCTTGAGATAGTCCGGATGATAGAGACTGCGGACTTCGTGCTCGTAAGAGAAAACCACTTTGCCGGTGCGTGGATTGGCGATCTTCTCGAAACGGAACTGCTCCTCGACATCGGGGCGCATCAGCAGCTTCTTCGCTTTGAACTGAGCATACATTTCCTGATAGCGGGTCACGTAAATCGCCACGTGGTTGGGATGTTCGACCGGCTCGAAATCCGGCTTCTCGACGAAGTGAAAATGTTGATTAGCCCCGACGGTGACGGTGGCCATTGCATGTTTGCCGCGTTTGGAGACTTTCGAAGGCGCGAAGACCATCTTCTCGTAAAATTCGGCAATCGGTTTGGCCGCGCCAACCGGGACCCAAAAATTCACGTAAGAGATCGCCTGCGGCATCCGACCGGAAAGCTCGCCCGCCTGATGCACGCGCAAGATATGACCCCAGGGAGAGGAGAGTGTCAGCGTTTTGCCGACCTCTTTCATGCTGAATTGGGTACCTTTTAGCTCGCGGGAGATGCGCTTTAGATTGCGGTGCGTGGTTTTGATATCGGGAACGCTGACGCCGACTTCGCCCGGGAATGGTTTCGCTTCGCCTCGCGGCATATGAAATTGCTGCCGTCCCGCGTTAATCCACATGTTGCGGGTGCCGACCATACGGGTCGGGTCGCGTGTGAACCCGAGACCTTCACAGAAGAACAGCATCGCGGGGCCATGTTCCGGCACCCGATAATTGACATGTTCGAATTGCGCAACAGCGCCGATTTCCGGCGTCGGAAAAGGTTTCTTACTGGCCATGAGGAATTCCGTTTGTTGGATGTTCGTTGAAGAATCATATACCGCGACGCACCATGGTCGCCATAGTTAAGCTTAAAATGCGATTTCAGTGACCGTGGCCTTGCCGCGATGGTGCACCTGATTTAGCGTCCTTCACAACCAAACGAGCGATGGGAGTTCTGCCATGCATACCGACCAATGGGGCCAGGAAGTCACGGCTGCCAGTGCCGAAGCGGTAGAGGCGTTGGACACGACGTTGATGGCTTATCTCGGTCTGCGTCTCGACACGGGCGATCATTTGAAGAGCGTCTTCAAGGCGGACCCCGAAATGCCGATGGCGAGCATCGCGCGCGGTAATTTCATGCAGCTTTTCTGTCACGCGGGCCTATTGAGAAAAGCGGATGAATCGATTGTCGGTGCGGAAGCCGCGATAGCCAAGCACGGGGCGACCCGCCGGGAAGAACTGCACCTGCAGGCGTTAAAAGCGTGGCGGGCGGGAGACCTTCGCGCCACGCTCGACGGTTGGGAGCAGGTCTTACTCGAAAATCCCAACGATGCGCTGGCACTCCGTCTCGCGCATTTTCTCCATTTCTATCTGGGCGATATGCAGTGCATGCGGGATTCGATCAATCGCGTGATGTATGCCTGGGATTCGTCCGTGCCGGCTTATGGTTTCGTGAGAGGAATGCAATCTTTCGGCTTCGAGGAAACGGGCAATTACGCAGCTGCCGAAGCCGCGGGTCGTGAGGCGGTTGAGATCAATCCTCAAGACACCTGGTCGACCCATTCGGTTGCTCACGTGATGGAGATGACGGGACGCCACGAAGATGGAATCGAATGGTTGGAGGGCTTGAGCGGTAATTGGGGTGAGGTGAACAATTTCAAATATCACACCTGGTGGCACCTGGCGCTCTACTATCTGGAGCGGGAAAATTTCCCCAAGGTGTTTGAGCTCTACGATAAGGAGTTCCGCAAGGAATTGACGGATGATCATATCGACATCGCGAACGCGACCTCGATGTTGCTTCGGCTGGAAATGCGCGGTGTCGATATTGGCAACCGCTGGGACGAGTTGGGCGAGGTTTGTGCCAAGCATCTCGACGATCACTTGTTCGCCTTCCACGATGCGCATTACATGATGGCGATCGCGGGCGCTGGGCGGGCCAATGACGTCGATGCCATGCTGCGGACAATGGCGGAAGCGGCGAAACGTGACGATACTACGGAAGCCGCGGTTTACCGGGATGTTGGCCTACCACTATCGAAGGCTATCGTCGCCAGTCGGAACAAGGAATACGGAAAGGTCGTCGATTTGTTGGCGCCGGTGCGCTATCAGGTCTACCGGATTGGTGGCAGTCATGCGCAACGCGATGTGTTCGCGCAGCTTCTGGTCCATGCGGCAATTGCGGATGGCCGTCATGATTTGGCGAGAGCGTTGCTCGGCGAGCGCGTGGAACGGCGCCCCGGCAGCTCTCTCAACTGGCGTTGGCTGGGTGAGACTCTGGACGGACTTGGAGAGACGAACGGCGCTGCGGAAGCCCGTGGCAAAGCCGAAAAACTGATAGCAGCTTGAGCGAGAGGAAAGACTTTATGGCTTCGGAGAAAAAAGTAGCAATCGTCACAGGATCGGCACGGGGGATCGGTGAATCGACCGCACTCATGTTGGCGCAGCGTGGGTACAATATAACTGTTAATTACGCGAGCAGCGCGGATGAAGCCAAGGATACGGTCACGCAGTGCGAGGCCGCCGGAGCGGAAGTTTTGCTCATCCAAGGCGATATCGCCAATGACGGGGATTGTCGCAGGATTGTCGACGAGACGACGGCGAAATGGGGACGCCTCGACGTGTTGATCAACAACGCGGGCACGACCACTTACGTCAATCACACGAATCTGGAAGCTCTGACACCAGAGGTTTGGGAGCGCACGTTCTCAGTCAATGTCTTCGGGACATTCCAAATGGTGCGTGCGGCGGAGAAAGCGTTACGTGCTTCCGGCAATGGCTCAATTGTGAATGTTGGATCGATCGCCGGTGTTGCCGGGATCGGCAGCTCGATTGCCTATGCAGCATCGAAAGGGGCCGTAAATACGATGACACTGTCCTTGGCACGTGTTTTGGCCCCGGAAGTTCGAATCAATACGATCTGTCCCGGCTTTGTTGGTACCAAATGGCAACAAGACGGGCAGGGCGACGGTTATGATGAATACGTGAAAGGCGTCGAGAAGGGCACGCCCCAGCAACATGCCTGCACCGCCGATGACATCGCCGAAAGCGTCGTGCAGATGGCGGAAGGCCACCGTTATATGACTGGTGAGACAATACTGGTCGACGCTGGCAGTCATCTCGGCTTCTCGCCCTTGGTTGCGCGCTAGACCAAGTAGGAGAGTTGGACCAAACCATGCGCCTGATCGGTCGCATATTTCTCTATCTGTTGGCAGGCGTCGGTGGGCTGACTTTATTGCTCGTTACCGGCTTGATCGTCTTCGCTCTTTTTGCGCGGGACGAACCCGAGTTGCCCGATAAGATCGTAATGTCCATCGATATCGGTGGCGGGGTCGTTGAGCGCCAAGAGCGTGGTCTATTACAAGGGTTCGGAAAAAAACGAGGTTTAGTATTACGCCGCGCTATAGACGCTATTGATACCGCGCGCAGCGACGACCGGGTAAAGGGGATTATCCTCAATTTGGATGGTGGACTTTCCATTGCCCATGCTCAGGCTCTGCGGCGTGCCATCTCGGCATTTAGGGAAAGTGGTAAATTTGCCCATGCCTATGCCAAGGATTTTGGTGGCAATAGCACTGTGGCGTATTATCTCGCATCGGCGTCCGAAAAAATATGGATGCAACCGTCTGGAACGCTTGGTCTCATTGGCTTGGCGATTGAGTCGCCATTCTTCGCACCGGCACTTGAGAAACTCGACGTCAAAGCCCACTACGAGCAACGACACGAATATAAGGGCGCCGGTGAGCAATTTGTCCGTAGTGGTTTTAGCCCGGAGGCGCGTGACTCCCTTCAGGACTTAATCGACTCCTGGATGAGCCAAATTACCGGTGATATCGCTACCGATCGCAGAATGTCGGCGGCAGAAGTCACCGCTCTTATGGAGACGGGGCCTCTACTGGCCGCAGAAGCGATGTCGGCGCGATTGATTGATGGGCTCGCATATCGTGACGAGTTCGAGACAAAAATCGATGAGTTAAGTGGTAAGGATGCGGAATGGCTTTCGGTCGAGCGATATCTTTCGTTACGTCCGTTGCAAATTCCCGCTGATTCCAAGGTCGCTCTGATTTATGGTGAGGGCGCGATTGTGCCAGGACGTGACGGCGGCTCGCCATTGGGTGAAGCTCAGAAATTTGCGGCGGACAGTGTAGCCGATGCAATTCTGGAGGCGGCGGAAGATCCCGCAATAGCGGGTATCGTGCTGCGGATCGATAGTCCGGGCGGCGCTTATGGTGCGAGCGATACGGTGTGGCGCGCGGTTCATGTCGCAAAAGAAAAGGGCAAACCAGTCGTCGCCAGCTTGGGAAGCACGGCGGCTTCCGGTGGGTATTTCGTTGCCATGGCGGCAGATAAAATCGTGGCGGAAGCGGGTACCGTGACGGGTTCGATCGGTGTCTTGACGATTAAGTTTGTGACACGGGATTTTTGGCGCAAGTTGGGTGTTGAATGGGACCGGGTACAGTCCGGAGCACGCGCCGCTATTTGGAGCATGATTGACGAGTATCCTCCGGGCGGTGCGGAGCGGGTCGCTGCCTTATTGGATGCGGTCTATGCGGATTTCACAGGAAAAGCCGCATCGGCACGAGGGTTCGACGAAAATCAAATCGACGCCGTCGCACGCGGTCGAATTTGGACGGGGGCCGCTGCGAAAGAAGTTGGTCTCGTAGATGGAATCGGCGGATTGGAGATGGCGTTCGGAGAAATTCGGGAATTGTTGAAGCTAGCGCCGGAAGATCCGTTGGAAGTTGTAGAGCTTCCCAAACCGTCGCGCCTCGAGGAAGTTCTGAAAGCATTCAGACAACAAGGATTCGATGTGGACACGACGTTGGCGGATATTCGCTCATCGTTGACCCCAACATCGACGGTTGTAATTACAGCTGTGGCTGATCGGCTTGAAATCATAACGCCACCGACCGGCATTCTGCAGATGCCCGCCTGGCAAATGGCGCGTTAACGCCAGTTTTCCCGCAATACCTCTCGGTGAAGGGCGAGCCATTGTAAGGCTATAATCGTCAACGCGTAGCCGAATTTGCCTTCATTCAGAGACTGCATGCAGGTATTGAAATCAACAATTTGAACTTCGGTTTCTTCGTGTTCCATCGCGTTGCCACCTCGATTTGCGACTGCCGAGGCATCGACTTTCGCGCAGAACACGGCGACTGTTTCATTCACGCAGCCGGGACTTACCATGTAGTCGCAGATAGAAACCAATTCGCCTAATGTGCATCCAGCTTCTTCAATGGCTTCGCGACGGACGGTTTCTTCCGGTGTTTCGCCTTCGTCGCATATGCCGGCAATCGGTTCTAATTGCCACGCGTTTTTGCTACCGAGATATGCACCTGGCCTGAACTGTTCAACCATGACGACCGCGTCTTGGATTGGGTCATAAGGCAAGACAGCTGCAGCGGGGCCGCGCTCGAATATTTCACGTTCGACCGCGCCGCTCCATTCTCCGTTGTGTCTGCGATATCTGTAGACGAGCTTTGTCAGGCGGTTGAACCCGTCAAACAGCAGTTCACGATTGAGAATTTCAAGCTTGCTGTTCGTCACGAAGTTATCACCGCACGAAATGGCGGTTGGACAAGGCATATTGCGAGTAATGTTTCGGCTCGTAGAAAGCGATATGAGCGCCGGCATTCTCGAGTTCGAACGGAACGAGGAGAAATTCGTCAAGGGCGTCCAGAACCTGCTGATGAAGGCCAGGTTCTACGTAAAAAATCATAAAGCCGCCACCGCCGGCACCCAGTAATTTGCCGCCGAGCGCGCCCGCGCCAATGGCTTTTTCGTACATGTCGTCCACAACGGAAGTAGTGATCTTATTGCTGATGCTTTTTTTCAGCAGCCACGATTCGTGTAAGAGGCGTCCGAAATCATTGAGATCGCCTGTACCCGCGAGAATTTTGGTAGCTTCTGACACCATATCTTGAATCTCCCGCATGACCTGTTCTTTCTGCGGTATTGCTTCAATCTGGCTTTTGGCTACGTCAGACGCGGTTCGGGATATGCCGGTATAGATTAGCATCAGGTGGTGCTGAAACAATTCCTTGCGCATCGGCTCCATCGGAATGGGATTAACCCGAAAGGCGCTGTCCGGATCAATTTCGACAACATTCAAGCCGCCATAAGCCGTCAAAATCTGATCTTGAATTCCGACGTCTTCCTTGAGTAGTGATTGCTCCAAATGAATGGCTTGACGTGCGAGTTCGCCTTTTGTCATCATCTTGCCTTGTAGCGCATGAAGCGCGTGCAGAATGCCAACAGAAAAGGAAGAACTTGACCCTAATCCGGATCGTGCCGGCAAGTCCCCATCGTGATGGATTTCCAAGCCTTGTTTCACGTCCATATAGCGAATCGCTTCGCGGACCGCGGGATGGACAATCTCATCGACATGGTTCACATGCTCCACCTGGGACCAGACAATTCTGTGACGATACTCGAAGAACGGCGGTAACGTGCGGCAAGTAATGTAGCAGTAGCGATTGATCGTCGTTGCGAGGACTGCTCCGCCGTGTTCCTGGAACCAAACCGGATAATCGGTGCCGCCACCGAAGAATGAAATGCGATAAGGTGTCGAGGTGATGATCATGTTTTTCTTCTGTTGGGGCGGATTGCCCGCAGCTTGGAAGTTCGATTTTTCAAAGCTAAATTAAATTTGGGTCGAATTCGACCAAAGAATAACCCAAGGACGAAATGAATGCTGCTCGCTACCCCCACCGCTGAGGCGGAGAAATCGCAGAGACAAGTCCATGTTAATGGCCATGATTACATATTGCGCGAATATGTCGGCAACATGCCGTTGCGCGGCAAATACGTTGAAGGCAATGAGAAAAACGACAATGGCATGCCGCAAGGTTTCCTGGTCTACCAGCCACCTGGGTCGGTTACACCGCCGCATTTTCACGAGACAAACCAGTTTCAAGTTTTCGTCGACGGCTCGGGAAGTATGGGCAAATACGCTGCCGCTCCATTGACGGTGCAATACGCCAACGGTCACACTCCATATGGACCGATCGTCGCGGGCGAGGAGGGGGTTCGCTATTTCACGTTGCGTCAGCAATGGGACCCAGGTGCTAAATACATGCCGCAGTCGCGTGGTAAGCTGCAAAAGGGCAATCAACGAACCCGCATCAAGGCGAATATTCCAGTCTACAGTGATGGCGAGCGCGCGGAGCGTCAAACGGTACGCGTGGAGAGTATCTTCGAGAGCGAGTCGGATGGTCTGTCGGCGGGGATATATTATCTATGCGAGGGTGACAGCCTTACATTACCGAGCCCCTCTGCGACGGGGGGACAATATCTGGTCGTCGCATCAGGCGTGATGATGTATAACGGCAAGTCATTTGACCGCTGGTCGACGATTTTTGTAGCACCGGATGAAGAGGCTTTCGAAGTGCGGGCGGGGAGCCATG
Source organism: Alphaproteobacteria bacterium (assembly GCA_049601975.1). Classification (GTDB taxonomy): domain Bacteria; phylum Pseudomonadota; class Alphaproteobacteria; order UBA8366; family UBA8366; genus UBA6544. The sequence continues at coordinate 18,050 of JBMYRC010000070.1, forward strand.
GTTTGGACATATTATTGCTGGAATTCCCACGCCTCTAACAAGGTGTCCTCGCTCGGTATCAAGATTTAGGCACAAAAAAGGCGGGGTATTAACCCCGCCTTTTTTTGGATATGATCCGTCTAAATCGGAATTTCGATAGCGCCTAACCGGGCTGTCAGTTTGCGGTTTTCTGAATAATCGACAGGCACTGCGATTAATGCCGGGCCTTCTTGCTGGAAAGCTTCTTCCAAGGCTGGGACCAATTGGTCTGCAGCGGTGAGTTCACGGCCCCACATGCCATAGGCTTCAGCTAGTTTTGCAAAATTAGGATTCCCGAAGTCTAGCTTAGAATGTTTGCCATCAAAATGGTCTTGTTGCTTCCACTTAATTAAGCCGTATTCGCCGTCAACCCATACCATGGCGACAATATTAATTTTTCGGCGCACTGCCGTTTCGAGTTCTTGCACATTCATGCCAAAACCCGCATCTCCACTAATTGAGAGAATTTTTTTATCTGGGAGTGCCATTTTTGCGCCAATTGACCCCGGCATAGCGAATCCCATGGTGCAAAACCCATTCGAAATCAAACAGGTGTTAGGCTCTTGACATTGATAGTATCGTGAAATCCACATTTTGTGAGCGCCAACGTCTGACAGAAGCACGTCTTCAGCTCCCATAACTTGACGGACATCCCAAAGGATTTTTTGGGGTTTCATAGGAAAGCTTGTGTCATCTTTCTCTGCTGCAAAATCATCGGTTAATGTTGCTCGCAACTCGCTGCGCGTCTCGATGTCAAAGAGAGGTAATTTATCAGTATGTTTCTCTTCGATCATTTCATTAAGTTGCCAGAGCGCGTCGGCTAAATCTCCAACCACCTCTACAGTGGGAACATAATCCCGATCAACCTCAGCTGGCCAAAAATCCATATGGATAATTTTCTTTGAATCTTTATTGACCCTATTCCAAGCACTAGGCGCATATTCTACAAGGTCATAGCCACAAGAAATAACCAAATCAGCTGTGTCAAAGGCAACGTTATTATAATCTCCGGAACCGAGTCCCATCGTATATAAACAATGGTTATCGTCCATTGAGATAGCGCCTTTGCCCATAAAGGTATTAACTACACCGATGCCCAAATTATGAGATAATCTTGCTAATTGAGCCGCTGCACGTTTTCGGATGGCTCCATTGCCTGCAAGAATAATGGGGTTTTTTGCCGCCGCAATAAGCTCAGCCGCCTGGGCAACAGCTTTATGGTCGGCACCTGGACGACGCACCTTTTTAGGAGCCATTGGCGTGTCATCTACATCCATTTTCGCTATATCTTCGGGCAATTCAATGACTGTGAGGCCTGGTTTCTCATCCTCTGCAATTTTAAATGCCTTCCGAACAATTTCTGTTACATTCTCTGGTGCCAGGATTGTCTGCGCCCATTTACTTACAGGTTCGCACATCCTGATCGCATCCATTATTTGGTGACTTTCCTTATGCAGACGCTTGGTCGAACCTTGACCGATGATAGCGACACAAGGTGCACGATCCATATTTGCGTCCGCAATGCCCGTCAAAAGATTAGTTACGCCTGGCCCAAGCGTCCCAAGACAGACGCCAGCCTTACCTGTCAGGCGGCCGTATGCATCGGCCATAAAGGCGGCAGCTTGCTCGTGCCGGCAAAGAACGAAATCAATTTTGCTGTCCAATAGTGAAATCATGAAGTCGGCGTTTTCCTCACCAGGTACGCCAAAAATCTGTTCAACGCCCTCTTCTTCAAGGCATCGCACCATTAAATCTGAAGCTTTCACGTATTAATCCTCCGTGCTCGGTGTCCGTGGCGTCATTCCGCCGTAATGTCTTCCCTCTATAGCCAGAGTATCGGCTGCGCGTATGAAATGTGCAACGGTTGCATAAAAAATTCTATGCTGTATTGAGAATTCAGCGATGCTGTTGGCTCACGTGAGTTTTGATTAGAAAGACGAAAAAGATCTATTGTGTCAGGCCCCCGCGAAGGAAAACTATTAGCTTATGGCTGGCGTGTTAGCCATTCCGAGTGAGGTGATTTTCACAGGGGAGACTGAAGCTTAGAATTTTGGAAAATTTGGCATCGATAATGTTGTTCAATTTATTAGGGTTAGTTCATTGTAATTATCATTTTGGATGACGCTGAGAAGTTTCCGCGGGATTGACAAAAAGGTCTCGGAAGCGAATTTCTAAGCCACCGATTAAATAACATTCGAGTTTTAGAGCTCGATGACTAAATTCGTGGCGCTAATTAAGTCCGAACAATATGCATCACAAGTCGACGTGGTCTTTGAGAAGGCAAAGTTGAGTTTTCAGGAAGCGGTTACAGCCGTAAATCAACGTCAAACTGCGGATGCAGCGTCGTTTAAGGCGATGGTAGTGACTGGTACCGAGACCGATAAATGGACGATGTATTTCCG